>NZ_JBHVXZ010000068.1:0-55174 GCF_042881395.1 Amycolatopsis sp. NPDC058278
GGTCGGGGCTATCCCCTCGGGGGGCAAACCGGGGTCCCCCCCCCCCCCAAACCCAACGGCGGGGGGGCCGGGGCCTCGCCCGGGGGGGGGTCTGGGGGTTCGACCCCCAGAAGAACACAACGAAACCAGAACCGCGGCTCAACCGCGAGCGAAGCGAGCGAGGAGATGCCGCGGTGGCGGTGAAGCCTGGGGGTCGCCTCACCGCGACCGCGGCGGCCGCCGGACCGAGGGGGGAGGTGCCCGGCGGTGTCTGTGTCTTCCCAGTGGCGCGCCCGAACATTGAGTGGCGCGTTAATAAACGAGAGTAACGGGTCGGAGCGTGATCGCGCCATAACTGGGCGCAAAATTCGCCCGGTTTTTTGGTGATCTCACTGCCAGCGAGTCGTGAGCGCGCCGAGCGCACCCAGGGCCACCGCGGCGGCGGTGGAGGTGCGCAGGACCGTCGTCCCGAGCCGGACGGCCCGTGCGCCCGCGTCGCGGAGGACGCGAAGTTCCTCGTCGGTGATCCCGCCTTCCGGCCCCACGACCAGCAGCACGTCCCCGGTCTCGGGCAACTGCAGGTCGGCGAGCCGCTCGGGGACGTCGGACTCCAGCACGATGGTCAGCGACATCGTGGCCGCGAGCCCGGCCAGCTCCCTCGTGGTCACCGGTTCGGCGACCTCCGGCACGTGCGCCCGCCGGGCCTGTTTCGCGGCCGCCCGGGCGGTCGCCCGCCAACGCGCCAGGGCCTTCTCGCCGCGACCGCCGTCTTCCCACTTCGCGACGCTCCGAGCCGCTCGCCACGGCACGATCGCGTCGACCCCGGCCTCGGTGGCGAGTTCGACGGCGAGCTCGCCGCGGTCGCCCTTGGCCAGCGCCTGCGCGACCAGGACACGCAGCGCGGGCGGCTCCTCGGTCCAGTACGACTCGACCGACAGCGTCACCAGCGCGTCGCGCCCGGCCTGGACGCCTTCGACGACGCACCGGGCCATCGCGCCGGCGCCGTCGGACAGGACCAGCCGCTCCCCCGCGCGCAGGCGGCGGACGGTGGCCGCGTGCCGGGCTTCCTCGCCGTCGAGGACCGCGCGGCCCGAAGCCGGCACCGACGCGGCGAGGAAGACCGGCAGGGTGGTGTCGGGCACGGTCAGCGGTGGTTCTTGGCGCGGAGCTTGGAGAACAGCCCGCCGTGCTTGGTGCCGTTGGACGCCAGCGTCGGGACCTCTTCGCCCCGCTGCTGGGCCAGCTCGACGAGGAGTTCGCGCTGGGCTTCGTCGAGCTTGGTCGGGACCACGACGTCGATGTGGACGTGCAGGTCGCCGCGGCCGTCGACGCGGCCGGAGGACCGCAGCCGCGGCATGCCCTTGCCGGTGAGGACGAGCTCGGCGTTGGGCTGGGTGCCCGCCTCGATGTCGAGTTCGTAGTCGCCGTCCACGAGGGTCGAGATCGGCACCGTGGCGCCGAGCGCGGCCGTGGTCATCGGGATGCGGAAGTTGCAGTGCAGGTCGTGGCCCTGCCGGACGAAGACCTCGTGCGGGGTCTCGTCGATCTCGACGTACAGGTCACCGGCGGGGCCGCCGCCGGGGCCGACCTCGCCCTGGCCGGACAGCCGGATGCGCATGCCGTCGCCGACGCCCGGCGGGATCTTGGCCGTGACGTTGCGGCGGGCGCGGATGCGGCCGTCGCCGCCGCACTGGCGGCAGGGGTCGGGGATGACCTCGCCGAAGCCGCGGCAGACCGGGCAGGGGCGGGCGGTGACGACCTGGCCGAGGAACGACCGCTGGACGGACTGGACCTCGCCGGCGCCGCCGCAGGTGTCGCACGTCTTGACCGAGGTGCCTTCGCTGGTGCCCGCACCGCGGCAGAGGTCGCAGACGATCGCCGTGTCGACGGCGATCTCCTTGTCGACCCCGGTGGCGCACTCCTCGAGGGTGAGGCCGAGCCGGATCAGCGCGTCGGAGCCGGGCTGGACGCGGCTGCGCGGGCCGCGCCCGCGTCCCCCGCCCCCGCCGGCCGCGCCGAAGAAGGCGTCCATGATGTCGCCGAGGCCGCCGAAGCCGGCGAACGGGTCGCCGCCACCGCCGCCGCGCGCGCCGCCGTCCATCGGGTCGCCGCCGAGGTCGACGATCTTGCGCTTCTGCGGGTCGGACAGCACCTCGTAGGCCGTCGTGACCTCGCCGAACTTGTGCTGCGCGTCTTCCGACGGGTTGACGTCGGGGTGCAGCTCCCGGGCCAGCTTCCGGTACGCGCGCTTGATGTCCTGATCGCTCGCGTTCTTGGCCACCCCGAGGATGCCGTAGTAGTCCCTCGCCACCGTCTCTGCTTCTCCTTCTGCTCTGCCCGGCTCAGCGGCCGGCCAGGATCTGCCCCACGTAGTTGGCGACCGCCCGCACCGCGGCGATCGTGCCGGGGTAGTCCATCCGGGTCGGGCCGACCACCCCCATGCCGCCGAGCACCACGTCGTCGCGGCCGTAGCCGATCGAGACGACCGAGGTGCTGCGCATCTGCTCGTCTTCATTTTCCTCACCGATGCGCACCGTGATCGCACCGGGGTTGCGCGCGGCGGCCAGGAGCTTGAGCACGACGACCTGTTCCTCGAGGGCTTCGAGGACCTGGCGCAGCGAACCGGGGAAGTCGGCGACGTTGCGCGTGAGGTTCGCGGTGCCGCCGAGCACCAGGCGTTCTTCGGGGTGTTCGGCCAGTGACTCGACCAGGACCGTGGTGACGCGGATGAGCGTGTCACGCAGCTCGCCGGGCGACTTGTCGGGCAGCTCGGCGACCCGCGCCGCGGCGTCGTTGAGCCGCCGTCCGGCCATGGCCGCGTTGAGCACGCTGCGGAGCCGGGCGACGTCTTCTTCGGTGATGACGTCGCCGAGGTCGACCGTGCGCTGGTCCACGCGCCCGTTGTCGGCGATCAGCACCAGCATCAGCCGCGCCGGGGTGAGCGGCACCACTTCGAGGTGACGCACCTTGGCGTTGGTCAGCATCGGGTACTGGACGACGGCGACCTGGCGGGTCAGCTGCGCGAGCAGCCGGACCGAGCGCTTGAGGACGTCGTCGAGGTCGGTGCCGCTGTCGAGGAACGTGGTGATGGCGCGGCGCTCGGCCGCGCTCAGCGGCTTGATCTCCGACAGCCGGTCGACGAAGAGGCGGTAGCCCTTGTCGGTCGGGACGCGGCCGGCACTGGTGTGCGGCTGGGTGATGTAGCCCTCTTCCTCGAGCGTCGCCATGTCGTTGCGCACCGTGGCGCTCGACACACCCAGGTTGTGCCGCTCGACGATCGCCTTGGACCCGACCGGTTCCTGGTTGGACACGTAGTCGGCCACGATCGCGCGCAGCACGTCGAAGCGGCGTTCCTCCGCGTTGGCCACCGGTTCCTCACCTACCTCGCTCGCTGCTCGATCCGAGTTTACGTAAGCCTGAGCCGGTCGCGCTCAACGCCGCCCGCCCGGCCGGGTAAAGAGTCCGCAAACCGACGCCCATGAATTGTTCTAAAAATGAGTTTCCCGCTTGAATGGGGAACCGAAAACCGGTTTGCTCCCTCTGATCGACACATCCTTCCCCGACTGACGAGGTCGCCGTGAACAATTTTGCCCCGGCTTCGGCCGGTATGCCCGAAATAGCCCGGCGCGCGGCCGAGGCGAAGGCACGGCTGGAGCACGTCTCGGCGACCGCCACGAGCGCCGACGGGGCCGTCACGGTCACCGTCAACACCGCCGGTGCGCTGCAGGAACTCAGCTTCGGCCCGCGTGCGGACGAGCTGCCGCGGACCCGGCTGGCCCAGGCGGTCCTGGCCGCGGCGCGCCGGGCCCAGCTCGACGCGGCACAGCAGCTGACCGGCATCATGGCGCCGGTGATCGGCGAGCACAGCGAGGCGATGGAATTCCTCAAGGAACAGATTCCGGCGCCCGAAGTCCCCGAAGAACGCAGCGGAGAACCGCGCCGGAAACCGCCGTCCGACGACGACTTCGGCAGCCCGATCCTGCGCCGGGGGCTCTGATGGCGATGCGGGTCGACTTCGACGTCCTCGGCGGGCACGAGGACGACATCCGCGAGATCGCCGCCAAGGTCCAGCAGGCGCTCGACGCCGCCGGCACCGCACAGGCCCTCGACTTCGACGCGTTCGGCCTGGTCGGCCAGGTCTTCGCCCTCCCCATCCAGGCGTGGATCGACACGGCCGACAGCTTCCTCGCCGCGGCCGTCGAGGCCGGCCACGAAGTCGCGGACCGGGTGAAGACCGCGCACACGGCGTTCCGCGAGCACGAGCAGAAGACGAAGTCCCTGATCGAAGGTATCGGCAAGGAGCTGCCGGCATGACGGAGACGCAGGAGAACCCGCTGGTCACGACGGCCGAGTCGCCGGGCGGCTTCTGGAGCGGCATGGGCGACGGCTCGAAGGGCGAGCCGGCCAACCTCAACGCCCAGACCGGCGGCGCGGGCATCTTCAGCGACGCCGCGTCGACGCTCACCGACGCCCGGAACGGCGACTGGGGCAACCTCGCCATGGACGTCGGCACCGACGCCCTCGACCTGCTCGGCGCGGCGATGGATCCGCTCGGGACCCTGGCGAGCGCGGGCGTCGGCTGGCTGATCGAGCACATCAGCTTCCTCAAGGACGGTCTCGACAAGCTGGCCGGCAAGCCCGAAGCGATCACCGCCAAGGCCGTGACCTGGACGAACATCGCCAAGCAGCTCACCGAGACGGCCGAGAGCTACGAACAGCAGGCGAAGAAGGTCCAGGGGTCGTTCAGCGACTGCGGGTCCGCGGAGGCCTACCAGCGGACGGCCGAGAGCTACGTCGGCGTCCTGCGCGGCGCCGCGTCCCACGCCGAAGGCGCGTCGACCGCGATGAACGTCGGCGCGGCGCTGGTCGGCACCGAGCGCGGGCTGATCCGCGACCTGATCTCGTCGTTCGTGGGCGAGCTGATCGTCAAGGCGCTGGCCGCGCTGGCGGCGTCGTGGTGCACCTTCGGCGGCACGATCGCGGCGTTCATCGCGGACACGGTGATCGAAGGCGGGGTGCTCGCGGAGAAGATCAGCACGCGCATCGCGAAGATCGTCGAGAAGCTGGAAGGCCTGGCGAAGGGCGCGGGCAAGTCGAAGGCGGCTCTCGAAGGCGCGGCGAACGCGCTGAAGAAGGCGGGGAAGGCGGCCGACCGGATCGTGGACCGCAGCGTCGAGACGGCGGCCGGCATCGAGCGGAAGGCGAACGAGCTCAAGCAGGCGGGCCGGGAGGCGAAGTCCGCCGAAGAGACGGCGAAGGGCTGGAGCGACGCCGCCAAGGAGCGCGTCCCGGGCCGCGAGAAGCTGGAAGGCCCCGGCAAGTACTCCGAGGAGGGCCGCAGCGTCCTGAACCAGCACAAGGTCCTCGACCCGAACGAAAAGGTGCACTGGAACACCGCCGACACCGTCGGCGTGGCGACCGAAGGCCGCCGCCAGGAGAACGAACAGTACGACCGCTACCACGAGGCCCAGGAGGCCTACGAGAAGGAACACCCCGAAGGCGAGGGCGAGTGAACGACCGGCCCGAGGTGGAGCTGGCCAACCGCAACGGCCGGCTCCACCCCGCGCAGCGCGGCGCGCTGCTCGACCTGAACTTCTGGGTGGCGGCGACCCTCGTCATCGCCGGTCTGGTGGTGACGGTGACCCTCGCCACCGCGGCGGAGACCGCGGGCGAAGTGCTGGGCACCGTGGTCCCGCTCCTGGCGATCACCGGCTGGTTCGCGTTCGTCTGCTGGCGCCGGCTCGCCGACGCCTTCGGCGGCCGGCTGACCGCGGTCACCGGCTGGACGCACGACTTCGACAGCGCTCGCCTCACCGACGAGTACCCGATCGGCCTGCACCGCAGCCCGGAGGGGTTCAAGAGCCTCGAATCGTTCAGCCTGCGCGCCGGTGGCCGGACCTACCCGCTGGAGCGGAAGCTGCGCGAGCGGATCCGGCCGGAGCGGGTCAACACGATCCTGATCGCGCCGCGGTCCAAGGTGCTGATCAACGTCCTCCCGGCCTGACCGGCACGCGCTCAGCGGCGGGCTTCGATCCGCAGGTCGCCGCGGGTCACCGTGCGGAGGTGGTCACTGGCGAGCACGTCGTGCGGGTAGCCGAGCTCGATCGCGGCGACCTCCTCGAGGCAAGCCAGGTGCGAGGCGCTGAAGGCGACCTCCAGGGCACCCAGGTTGTCTTCGAGCTGGGCGGGGGTGCGGGCGCCGATGATCGGCGCCGTCACGCCCGGGTTCCGCAGGGTCCAGGCCAGCCCGACCTGGGCGGGGGTGCGGCCCAGCTCGGCGGCGACCTCCCGCACGACGTCGGCGACGGCGAGGCTGCGCTCGGTGACCAGGCCCAAGCCCGCGTTGAAGCTCTTGCGGGCGCTTTCGCCGGGTCCGGGCTCCGCCGCGGTCAGGTCCGCGCGGCGGTACTTGCCGGTGAGCAGGCCGCCGGCCAGCGGCGAGTACGGGGTCACCCCCAGCCCCATCGCCCGGGCCATCGGGATCAGGTCACGCTCGGCGGCCCGGTTGAGCAAGTTGTATTCGATCTGCAGCGCGACCAGCGGCGACCAGCCGCGCAGGTCGGCGATCGCCTGCATGCGCGAGACCTCCCAGGCCGGGACGTTGGACATCGCCACGTACAGGACCTTTCCGGCGCGGACGAGATCGTCCATGCCGCGCAGGATTTCCTCCACCGGCGTCGTGAAGTCCCAGACGTGCAGGTAGAGCAGGTCGAGGTAGTCCGTGTTCAGCTGCCGCAGGCTGGCCTCCACCGACGCGAAGAGGCTCTTGCGGTGCGGTCCCCCGGAATTCGGGTCACCGGGCCGGCGCAGCGTGGTGTACTTCGTCGCCAGCACCAGGCTCTCGCGGTGCTCGCGCGCGAACTCCCCGAGCAGGCGCTCGGAGCTGCCGTCGGTGTAGGTGGGCGCGGTGTCGACGAAGTTGCCGCCGCGCTCGACGTAGGTGTCGAACAGCTTGCGCGCCTCGTCCTTCTCCGCGCCCCAGCCCCACTCGGTGCCGAAGGTCGCCGTGCCCAGCGCCAGCGGGGAGACCCGCAGCCCGGAGCGGCCCAGCAGCCGGTAGGTGTCAAGGGTGAGGGACATCAGGTCCTCCTGTGCTCGAAATCCGTCGGGCACCAGCCTGTGATCACCGCGGGCCGGGGGTAAGGGAGAGGACTTCCTGGGAACACGAGTCCTACCCCCGGCGGTTGTACCGGGCATGATCACCCCGACCGAGGAGCTGGCCGCGTTCCTGCGGACCCGGCGCGAGCGCCTGGACCCGGGCGACCTCGGCTTGCCCGCCCGCCGGCAAGCCCGGCGGACCCCGGGTCTGCGCCGCGAAGAGGTCGCCGAACTGGCCGGCGTCAGCGTCGACTACGTCGTGCGGCTCGAGCAGGGGCGGGGGCTGCGGCCTTCGGCGGACGTGGTGGCCGCCCTGTCCCGGGCGCTGCGCCTGACCCCCGCCGAACGCACCTATCTGTTCGACCTGACCCGGCAGCGCCCGGACGACGCCGTCGAGCCCGCGACCACCGCGGTGCCGTCACTGGCCCGGCTGGTCGACGACCTCTCGCCGCTGCCGGCCATGCTGATGAACCACCGCTACGACATCCTGGCCTGGAACGGCGAAATGGCGGCGCTGCTGCTGGACTTCGGCACGCTGCCGCCGTCACAGCGCAACGCGATGTGGCTGTGCCTGCTGCACCCGGAGATCCGCGACTACTACGTCGACCGCGAGCGCGTGGTGCGGGAAGGCATCGCCCACCTGCGCGCCGCGTGGGCCGCCCACCCGGAAGACCCGGCGTTGCTCGGCCTCATCGCCGAATGCACCCGGGACGAGGAGTTCGCGCGGCTGTGGGCCGAGCGGGACGTCAAGGCCACCGGCCGCGGGAGCAAGGTGCTGCGCCATCCCGCGGCCGGCGTCCTCGCGGTGGACTTCGAAGTGCTCCTGCCCCTCCGGGACACCGATCAGCGGGTGATGATCGGCCGGCCCGCGGACGAGGCGAGCCGGGCCGCGCTCAGGAGTTGCGTGGGAAGCCCAGGTTGACCCCGGCGTGCGAGCGGTCCGGCCACCGCGAGGTGACGACCTTCGTCCGGGTGAAGAAGTGGAACCCCTCCGGCCCGTACGCGTGGCTGTCGCCGAACAGCGAGTCCTTCCAGCCACCGAACGAGTAGTAGCCCACCGGGACCGGGATCGGGACGTTGACCCCGACCATGCCCACCTCGACCTCGCTGGAGAACTTCCGCGCGGCCGCGCCATCACCGGTGAAGACGGCCGTGCCGTTGCCGTACGGGTTGGCGTTGATCAGCGCCAGCGCGTCGTCGTAGGAGGCCGCGCGCGCCACCGAGAGCACCGGCCCGAAGATCTCGTCGGTGTAGATCGACATCTCTGGGCGGACGTGGTCGAACAGCGTCGGGCCGAGCCAGAAGCCGCCTTCGGAGACCTCGATGCCCCGGCCGTCGACGACCAGTGACGCACCGGCGGCCACCCCGGCGTCCACATAGGACTCGACGCGGGCGTGGTGGGCCGCGGTGACCAGCGGCCCCATCTCCGACTCCGGGTCGCGACCGTCGCCGACGCGCAGCCGGGACATCCGTTCGGTGATCTTCTCCACGAGTGCGTCGCCGACCGGGTCGACGGCCACGACCACCGACACCGCCATGCACCGCTCCCCCGCCGAGCCGAACCCGGCCGACACCGCGGCGTCGGCGGCCAGGTCGAGGTCGGCGTCCGGCAGCACCACCATGTGGTTCTTCGCCCCGCCGAGGGCCTGGACGCGCTTGCCGTGCCGGGTGCCGGTTTCGTAGACGTACCGCGCGATCGGCGTCGACCCGACGAACGAGATCGCCTTGACGTCGGCGTGTTCGAGCAGCCCGTCCACGGCGGCCTTGTCGCCGTGCAGCACGTTGAGCGCGCCCGCGGGCAGCCCGGCCTCGGCGAACAGCTCCGCGATGAACACCGCCGCCGACGGGTCCTTCTCGCTCGGCTTCAGCACCACGGTGTTCCCGCAGGCCAGCGCGTTGGGAACGAACCACAGCGGCACCATGGCCGGGAAGTTGAACGGCGAGATCACGCCGACCACGCCCAGCGGCTGGGCGATCGAGTAGACGTCGACACCGGTGGAGGCGTTCTCGCTGAACCCGCCCTTGAGCAGCTGGGCGGCCCCGCACGCGAACTCGACGTTCTCGATCGCGCGGGCGATCTCGCCGGCCGCGTCGGACTCGACCTTGCCGTGCTCGCTCGTGATGATCTTCGCCAGCTCGTGCTTGCGGGCGGAGAGCAGCTCGCGGAAGGCGAACAGCACCCGCGTCCGCCCGGCCAGCGACGTCCCCCGCCAGCCCGGCAGCGCCGCCTTGGCCGCGGCGACGGCGGCTTCGACCTCGGCCTCGCCGGCGAAGTCGACGTGCGCCCGGACCTGTCCGGTGGCCGGGTCGAAGACCTCGCCGGACCGCCCGGTGGCCCCGCTGAACGGCTTGCCGTCGATCCAGTGGCTGATGCGGTCGGTCACGGCGGGCACTCCTCGCACTCGGCAACATCCCGTGACGAGTCTCCGGGCGGGCGCCACGCCAGGCCATCGGCAACGTGTACGCCAGTTGGCTTCCGGCCGTACAGTCTGTCCCTGCCGACCCCCACGCCGAGGAGCCATGTACCCGACCGTCGCCGAGGTCCTCGCGCTGCCGGTGCTGCGCCAGGGCCGTCCGCACGTCGTCGCCGGCGCCGCCGGGCTGGACGCGCCGGTGCGCTGGGCGCACGTCGCCGAGGTCGCCGACATCGCGCACCTGCTGCGCGGCGGCGAGCTGGTGCTGACCACCGGCGTCGCGCTGCCCGACGACGGCCCGGCGCTCGCCCGGTACGTCGCCGACCTGGCCGGGGTCGGCGCCGCCGGCGTCGTGGTGGAGCTGGTCCGGCACTGGAGCGACAAGCTGCCCGCCGCGCTGGTCGGCGCGGCGGAGGAGCACGGCCTGCCGCTGGTCACGCTCTCGCGGGAGACGCGGTTCGTGAGCGTCACCGAGGCGGTGAACGGCCAGATCGTCGACGCCCAGGTCGCCGAGCTGCGCGCCGCCGAGCGCGTGCACGAGACGTTCACCGCGCTGACGGTCGCGGGCGCCGAACCCGGCGTCGTCCTGGGCGAGGTCGCCCGGCTCACCGAGCAGCCGGTCGTGCTGGAAACGCTCTCCCACGAGGTCCTCGCCTACGACGCGGCCGGCACCGACCCGGCCGAGCTGCTCACCGGCTGGCCGGCCCGGTCGCGGGTGGTCCAGGTCGGCGAGCGCACCGGCTACCACCCGGGTTCGGGCTGGCTGGTGACCGTGGTCGGCGCGCGGGGGCACGACTGGGGACGGCTGATCCTGGTCTGCGCCGACCAGCCGCCGCACCGCCACCGGGTGGTCGCCGAGCGGGCCGCGTCCGCGCTGGCCGTGCACCGGCTGGTCGCCAAGGAGTCCGAGGGGCTCGAACGCCAGGCCCACCGCGCGGTGCTCGCCGAGCTGCTCGCTTCGCCCGCCCCGACGGCGGAGCTGCTGGCCCGGGCCTCGGCACTGGCCGTGCCGCTGCCCGGACGGCAGCTGGTCGGGCTGGCCGTCCGGCCGCGGCTGACGGGGACGGCGCGGCCGGCGCTGTCCACCCCGCCGGTGCTGCGCGAGCTGGCCGAGGCGACGGTCCTGGCGGCCCGCCGCGCGAAGGTGTCGGCGCTGGTGGCGGCGGACGACCTCGGCGTGCGGGCCCTGATCGCGCTGTCCCCGGAGGCGAACGCCGACGCCGTGCTGCACCGGCTCGCCACCGACGTCCACGAGGCCCGCGGCAGCGCACCGGGGGTGCTCGCGGTCGGCACGACGGTGGCGTCCCCCGCCGAAGCCCGCCGGACGTTGCTGGAGGCGGGCCAGGTCGCGGCGGCGGCGCTGGGCACGGGCGCGGACCGGGTGGTGCACCGGTTGTCGGACGTCCGCCTGCGCGGCCTGCTGCACCTGCTTTCCGGCGACGACCGCGTGACCGCGTTCGCGGCGCGGGAGCTCGGCCCGTTGCTCCAGCGCGACGCGGCCTCGGGCAGCCGGCTCGTCCAGGCGTTGCGGCACTACTGCGAGCAGGGCGGCAACAAGTCGGCGGCAGCCGCGGCGGCCCACACCTCACGCACGGCTTACTACCAGCAGCTCGCCCGGATCGAGCAGGTCCTCGGCGTCCGGCTGGAGGACCCCGAGTCGATGTTGTCGCTGTACGTCGCCCTGCTGGCCTGGGACCTCACCCGGCCGAGGGAAGAAGACTCACCCGGACGTGCAGCACAGTGATCGGCACCGGACGGCCGATGACACCGATATGGCCCTAATCCCCTTCGCAGCTTGCTTGCTGAGTCTCGGCTGTCTGACACCGGCGCAGCCCCCGGCCTCGACCCTGCAGCTGACCACCCACGACACCGCCGGCCGGATCGGCTCGGTGGTGCTGACGTGCGACCCGGTGGGCGGCACGCACCCCAAGCGCGACAAGGCGTGCGCGGTGCTGTCCGGCGTCGGCGGTGACTTCTCGCGGATCACCGCGCGGCACCAGGCGTGCACGCTGATCTACGCCCCGGTGGACGTCGCGGCGATCGGTACCTGGCACGGGAAGCCGGTGTCGTTCGAGACGACGTATGCGAACCGCTGCGAAGCCGCCCGCGACTCGGACGAGGTTTTCGCGTTCTGACGCCGCTCCGCGACAGCTGAACGGCATCACCCGGCCGGGCACGGCCTGCCCCGGGGCAGGCTGTGCCCATGCCACCACCGATCGCCACGCCCCGGGCCCGCGCGCTGGGCTTCGGGATGAAGAGAGCCCGGCAGGCACGGAACCTGAAGGTCCGCGAGCTGGGCCGGTTGACAGATGTGCTGCCGCAGAACATTTCCAACTGGGAGAGCGGCAAGCGCATCACGAAGATCGAAGAGGTCGCCACGATCCTCGCCGCACTGCGGGTGGAGTCGGGCGAACGCGCCCGGCTCCTCGAGTTGGCCCGCAACGCCAACGAGCCCAACTGGCTCGAGCAGCACGCCCCGCCGATGGCGCTCGGCGAACCCGGATCGCTCCAGCTCGTCCAGGGGGTGATCTCGGAACCGGAGGCCTGAAATGTCAGATGTCACCTGGCGGAAGTCTTCTCACAGCGGCGAAGAGACCAACTGCGTCGAAGTTCGGCTCGCCGGGCTGTCGCAGATCCGCGACACGAAGACCGCGCGGGCGGCACACTCTCCGTCACCACCCGATCGTGGGAAGCCCTGGTCACCAGCCTGAATGCGCGGAAGCCGCCGGGCCGCCCCCACGACGACCCGGTGACTTCCGCGTAACTCTTAACCACGCACTACTCGCCGGTCCGGTTCACCCGCACGCGGTGACCGGGCCGAGAGTCACATCACGGGCCGCCGAGCGGCTGAGGTTCCACGCCGGCCAGCCGTCTGAGGTGCCGTCGGTGTCGTCGCGGAGGACCTGCCGCAGCACGCAGGTGCGCAGCGGATCCGCCAGGCGGTCCGAGACGACCGGGACCACGTCGGCGGAGAAGCGGGCCAGGTAGCGGTCGTCGAGGGGCTTGCCGGCGGCCGCGCGGTCGAGGTTGGCGTCGGCGATGAGACGTTCCGGGTCGAGGACGGCGAGGCCGAGCAGCGCCGCCGCGGCCGTGCCGATCGCCGCGCGCGGCAGCCACGCCGGGCGCAGCCGGACCAGCGCCGCCAGCACCAGCACGAACAGCGCGCCGAACCAGAGTTCGCAGACCTCGACCAGCAGCCGCAGCACGGTGAAGCCGTACCCCTGCTGGTAGGTCCACATGCGACTCAACGCCCGAACCGACGAGCACCAGGGACAGCGCGCTGAGCGCGCCGAGCAGGACGCGCTGCCGGAGCCGGTCGGCCTTCGTCGAGTCCGGCGCCCACCGCAGCGCCGCGGCGACGATGGCCAGCGTCAGCACCGTGACGGCGCACAGCTGCCAGAAACCGCCGCGGGCGTACTCCGCCGACGTCAGGTTGCTGGTGCGCAGGACGTACTCGGTGCCGCCGAAGAGCACGACCAGCCGGACCCCGACGAAAACGCTGAACACCAGGACGAGGACGACCAGCGGGACCGTCCACTCCAGACCGTATCCGCTCCGGTGTGGACGGTCGCCCGAGACGCGCGGCGGTGGCGCGGCGAGGAAGTAACAAGCTCCGGCGACGACCAGTGCGACGACGGCGAACACCGAGCACCACCGCACGACCGTCGCGACGCTGAGATCGGGGATCATGGCGTTGACGACGGCGGCGAAGGCGGCATCGGCACTGGCCAGCAGCGGCACGAAGACCCCGACGAGACCGGCGGCGGCCAGCACGGCAAGCGCGATCCGCCGGGCGACGCCGTCCCGGCGGGCGGTGAAGCGACCGGTCCCGCGCCCGACCCACGGAATGGCCCGGAAGGCTTCGATCGGGACGGCGAGCATGTCGTAGAGAACGGAGTGAACGGTCCGCTCCCCGACGACAGCCAGCGACCCGGCCACGACGGCGGCGACGACGCAGAGGACGAACAGCCACCCCGACGCCCGCACGGCCCCCACGGCGAGCAGCCCGAGCGCGAGTGCGGCCCACCCGGCGCTGCGCCAGGTGAAGGCCCCTTCCGCGGTTTCGCGCGAACGCCGATCGGCCACGACGACAGCGGCGGCCACGGCCAGCCCGCTGAGCAGCCACCCCACCCCGGGCCGGTCGACGGGCAGCAGCAGCGCTCCGGCCACCCCGGCCAGGCCGGCGGCCGGGAGAACGGCGGGCGGCAGCGGAACGACAGCGGACTTCGGCGGCGGCAACGGCCGCAGCAGCACTTGCGGAGCAGCAACGGCCACCCCACCGCCCGAGGCAGTGGGCAGCCCGGCCGTCACTTCCGGACCGCGGGCCGCGCCGATCTCCCGCGTGGCCACCGATCGCTTGCCCCGGGGCACCCCGGAACCACCGACATGAGCTTTGGGCATTTCGCCTCTTCCTCGAGATCCCGTGTTCACTTTTGCAAATGGCGATCCTCGCAACGGCTCCAGGCAAGGCAGCGAGCAGGACTAAACCGGCAGCGTCACCCGGATCCGGCTGCCCGGCCCCGGCGCCGGATCCACCACCCCGATCGTTCCCCCGTGCAGTTCCACCGCCCACCGGGCGATCGCCAGCCCCAGGCCCGTGCCCCCGCCCGAGGGCCGCTCGCCCCGGGTGAACCGCTCGAACACCCGCTCCCGGTCCGCCGGCGCGATCCCCGGTCCCTCGTCGCACACGTCGATGCGCACCTCCCCCGGCCGCACCTGGGCCACGACCCGGACCTGACCCCCCGCCGGGCCGTGGCGGGCCGCGTTCTCCAGCAGGTTCGCCACCACCTGGAACAACCGCCCGCGGTCCGCCGTCACCACCGCGCCCTCCGGGGACACCGACACCTCGAACGTCACCCCGCGGCCCGCGAACGCCGCCTCGCCCACCACTTCCGACAGCAGCGACCACAGCGAAAACGACGTCTTGTGCAGCGGGATCGCCCCCGCGTCCAGCCGCGACAGGTCCAGCAGTTCGTTCACGAGCGTCGCCAGGCGTTCGGTCTGCTGCAACGCCGTCTTCAGCGTCGCCGGGTCCGGGTCCTCGACGCCGTCGACGAGGTTCTCCAGCACGCCGCTCAACGCCGTGATCGGCGTCCGCAGCTCGTGGGAGACGTTCGCGATCAGCTCCCGGCGCTGCCGGTCCGCGTCGCCGAGGTCCCCGGCCATCTGGTTGAACGCCCCGGCCAGCACCCCGACTTCGTCGCGCGTGGTGGCCCGGATCCGGCGGCTGTAGTCGCCCTTCGCCATCGCGCGCGCCGCCGCCGTCATCTCCCGCAGCGGCCGCGTCATGCCGTGGGCCAGCACCTGCGACAACACCAGCGCGAGCACCATCGCGGTGATCGTCGTCTTCGGCGGCAGCCAGCCGATCTGCCAGTTGAAGAACGCGAACGCCACCCCACCGGAGGCGACCATCAGGATCGCCAGCTTCAGCTTGATCGACCGGATCCGGTCCAGCGGCCTCGGCACGAAGTTCACGATCCCGCCTCCAGCGCGTACCCGACGCCGTGCACGGTCCGGATCAGGTCCGCGCCGAGCTTCCGCCGCAGCGCTTTGATGTGGCTGTCCACCGCCCGGGTGGCCGCGGACGTGCCGTGGACGTCCCAGTCCCACACCTCCGACAGCAGCCGTTCCCGCGGCTGCACCACCCGCGGCCGCCGTGCGAAGTGCACCAGCAGGTCGAACTCGATCGGCGTCAGCTGCGCCGCGACCCCGGCCCGGGCGACGCGCCGCTGGTCGACGTCGATCTCGAGGTCGCCGAGCACGATCCGGGTGCCGGCCACCGAAGACGAGCGCTCGACCCGCCGCAGCAGCGCGTGCACCCGCGCGGTCAGCACCCGCATCGAGAACGGCTTCGTGAGGTAGTCGTCTGCGCCGACGCCCAGCCCGACCAGCAGGTCCGTCTCGTCGGCCCGTGCGGTCAGCATCAGCACCGGCACCGGGCGGCGGCCCTGGATCCGGCGGCAGACCTCCAGGCCGTCGAAGCCCGGCAGCATCACGTCGAGCACCACCAGGTCCGGCTCCGAAGCGGCCTCCGCCTCGACGGCGGCCGGTCCGTCGTGGACGACCTCCACCCCGAACCCTTCGGCCCGCAGCCGGGCCGCGATCGACGCGGCGATCGTGACGTCGTCCTCGACGACCAGCACCCGCCGCCCACCCAGTTCCATGACCACGACCCTAAGCACCTCCGGTGGAGACGGTTCGCGTGAAGTGTGAAGATCCTGTGGAGACGTTTCAGCCGCTTTGCCGGTTGATGACGGCCGGATGTGTGACGCAGGTCATGCACTCCGGGACCTGTTCGCGCAATCGACAGACTGCACTCCTGATCGGCGAAGAGTGAACAGACTGCCGTTGCCCCGGCGATGACCAGGCGCGCAGGATTCCGCAATGGCGCCGACACCCGCAGACCAGCGCGTGCACGACGACGGCCGGGTCGAGCTCGACCCCGCCGACGTCCGGTCTCTCGAAGGCAGCCGGTTCTTCAACGAGGAACTGGCCCCCGTTCCGGTCGAAAAACGGACCTGGACCACCTACAACTACTTCGCGCTCTGGATGGGGATGGCCCACAACATCCCCAGCTACGCCCTGGCCGCGTCGCTCATCGCGCTCGGCATGAACTGGGTGCAGGCGCTGATCACGATCACCATCGGCAACCTGGTCGTGCTGGCCCCGATGCTGCTCAACAGCCACGCCGGCACCAAGTACGGCATCCCGTTCCCGGTGTTCGCCCGCGCGTTCTACGGCCTGCGCGGCGCCAACCTGGCCGCGCTGCTGCGCGCGTTCATCGCGTGCGGCTGGTTCGGCATCCAGACGTGGGTCGGCGGCGAGGCCATCTACGTCATCGTCGGCCGGCTGCTCGGCTCGTGGTGGCGGGACTCCGCCGTCGTCGCCGGGCAGCACTGGACGCTGTGGCTGTCCTTCGTGGTGTTCTGGATCGGCCAGATGCTGATCATCTGGCGCGGCATGGACGCGGTCCGCCGGTTCGAGAACTGGACGGCACCGCTGGTGTCCGTCGGCTTCCTGATCATGCTCGGGTACGTGCTGGTCAAGGCGGGCGGCCTCGGCCCGATCCTTTCGGCGCCCGGCGAGCTGGGCTGGGGCCCGGAGTTCTGGAAGGTGTTCGCGCCGTCGCTGATGGCGATGATCGCGTTCTGGTCGACGCTGTCGCTGAACATGCCGGACTTCACCCGCTTCGGCGGCAGCCAGCGCAAGCAGGTCCGCGGCCAGGTCCTCGGCCTGCCGACGACGATGACGTTCATCGCGATCGTGGCCATCCTGACGACGTCGGGCGGGCACGTGCTCTACGGCGAGGACATCTGGGACCCGGCGAAGCTGGCCGACAAGTTCACCAGCCCGGTCGTGGTCGTCATCGCGCTGGTCGCGCTGGTGCTCGCCACCATTTCGGCCAACCTCGCGGCCAACGTCGTCAGCCCGTCCTACGACTTCTCGAACGCGTTCCCGAAGAAGATCACGTTCGCGGTCGGCGGCGGGATCACCGGCGTCATCGGCATCCTCATCCAGCCGTGGCGGCTGTACTCCGACCCGAACATCTACATCTTCGCCTGGCTCGGCTTCTACGGCGGCCTGCTCGGCGCGGTCGCCGGGGTGCTCGTCGCCGGCTACTGGCTCGTCAACCGCACGAAGCTGCGGCTGAAGGACCTCTACACACCCGATGGGGTGTATTGGTTCAGCGGCGGGTGGAACTGGCGCGCACTGGTCGCCACGCTGGTGGGAGCGCTTCTCGCCGTCGGTGGCGCCTACAGCGCCGACAACTCCGGCCCCTTCCCCGCCGACGGTTTGATCCCGTTCCTCAAGCCGCTTTACGACTACAACTGGGTGATCGGCCTCGTCGGCGCGTTCGTCGTCTTCGCCGCCCTTTCGATTCCGTCAACCAAGCCGTCAACCAAGGAGGAAGCAAGTGAGCGTCGTCCGAGCCGGATTGATCCAGCAGCGGTGGACGGGTGACAAGGAGTCCATGATCAAGGCGGCGGTCGACCACATCGCCACCGCCGCCTCGCAGGGCGCCCAGGTCGTCTGCCTCCAGGAGCTGTTCTACGGGCCGTACTTCTGCCAGGTGCAGGACGCCGACTACTACTCCTACACCGAGGCCATCCCAGACGGGCCGACCACGCGGCTCATGCAGGAGGTGGCCGAGCGCCACGGCATCGTGCTGATCGTGCCGATGTACGAGGTCGAGCAGCCCGGCGTCTACTACAACACCGCCGCGGTGATCGACGCCGACGGCACCTACCTCGGCAAGTACCGCAAGAACCACATCCCGCAGGTCAAGGGGTTCTGGGAGAAGTTCTACTTCCGCCCCGGCAACCTCGGCTACCCGGTGTTCGACACGGCCGTGGGCCGCATCGGCGTCTACATCTGCTACGAGCGGCACTTCCCCGAGGGCTGGCGCGCGCTCGGCCTGGCCGGGGCGAAGATCGTGTTCAACCCGTCGGCCACCAGCCGCAGCCTGTCGCAGTACCTGTGGCGGCTGGAGCAGCCGGCGGCCGCGGTGGCGAACGAGTACTTCGTCGGCGCGATCAACCGGGTCGGCGTCGAACCACTGGGCGACAACGACTTCTACGGCCAGACGTACTTCGCCGACCCGCGCGGCCAGCTGGTCGGTGACGCCGCGTCCGACACCGACGACGAGGTCGTGGTGCGCGACCTCGACCTGGGGCTGCTCGACGAGGTCCGGAACCAGTGGGCGTTCTACCGCGACCGCCGTCCGGACACCTACGGCCCCCTCGCGGAGGCCTGATGACCACGCTCATCCAGGGTGGTCAGGTCGTTTCGCCGTCGGGAGCGATCCTGGCGGACGTCCTCGTCGACGGCGAAACCATCGCCGCGGTCGGGGCGCCCGGGACGCTGACCGGCGACGAGACGATCGACGCCACCGGGAAGTACGTGCTGCCGGGTGGCATCGACGCCCACACCCACATGGAGATGCCGTTCGGCGGCACCCACTCGGTCGACACCTTCTCGACCGGGACCACGGCCGCGGCGTGGGGCGGCACGACCACGATCATCGACTTCGCCGTGCAGGCCAAGGGCACGTCACTGCTGTCCACACTGGACAAGTGGCACGCCAAGGCCGACGGCAACTGCGCGATCGACTACGGCTTCCACATGATCGTCTCCGACGTCAACGACCAGTCGCTCAAGGAGATGGAAGCCTGCATCGACGGCGGTGTCGGCAGCTTCAAGATGTTCATGGCGTACCCGGGAGTGTTCTACTCCACGGACGGGGAAATCCTGCTGGCGATGCAGAAAGCGCGCGAAATCGGCGCTACGATCATGATGCACGCCGAAAACGGCATCGCGATCGACCAGCTGGCGGCGCAGGCCTTCGAAGCGGGCCACATCGACCCCGTGCAACACGGCCTCACGCGGCCGCCGGAACTGGAAGGAGAAGCGACGTCGCGGGCGATCCAGCTCGCGAAAGTGACCGGATCCCCGCTGTACATCGTGCACCTTTCGGCGTCGCAAGCGCTTGCGGCGGTCGCGGAAGCGCGCAACGACGGTCAGAACGTCTTCGCCGAGACCTGCCCGCAGTACCTGTACCTGTCCATTGAGGACCTGGCGAAGCCGGACTTCGAGGGCGCGAAGTACGTCGCTTCACCGCCGCTGCGGGAGAAGTCGCACCAGGCGGACCTGTGGCGCGGGCTGCGGACGAACGACCTGTCCGTGGTCTCCACCGACCACTGCCCGTTCTGCTTCAAGGACCAGAAGGAACTGGGCCGCGGCGACTTCCGGGCCATCCCGAACGGCATGCCGGGCGTCGAACACCGGATGGACCTGCTGCACCAGGGCGTCGTCGCCGGTCAGCTGACACTCGGCCGGTGGGTCGAGACGTGCTCGGCGACACCGGCGCGGATGTTCGGGCTGTACCCGCGAAAAGGTGTCATCGCGGCGGGTTCCGACGCGGACATCGTGATCTACGACCCTTCGGCGACGCAGACGCTGTCGGCTTCGACGCACCACATGAACGTGGACTACTCGGCGTACGAAGGATTCGAGATCACCGGCCGCGTGCACACCGTGCTGTCCCGGGGGCGCGTTGTCGTGTCGCCCTCAGGGTTCTCCGGTTCGACGTCGCACGGCAAGTTCCTGTCCCGCTCGCTGAACCAGTACCTGAACTAGGGGGCGGGCCATGGATTTCGGGATCGTGCTGCAGACGGACCCGCCCGCGCGGGACGTCGTGCGGCTGATGAAGGACGCTGAGGACGCGGGGTTCCGGTACGGCTGGACGTTCGACTCCTGCGTGCTGTGGCAGGAGCCGTTCGTCATCTACTCGGCGATCCTGGCGGCGACGTCGTCGCTCGTCGTGGGGCCGATGGTGACCAGCCCGGGCACGCGGGACTGGTCGGTGATGGCGTCGACGTTCGCCACGCTCAACGACATGTACGGCAACCGGACGGTCTGCGGCATCGGCCGCGGCGACTCCGCCCACCGGGTGGTCGGCAAGCCGCCGTCCACCTTGGCCACGGTGCGCGACTGCATGCGCGTGGTCAAGGACCTGGCCGAGGGCCGCCCGGTGACCATGAACGAGAAGACCGTGCGGATCCCGTGGATCTCGAACGGGCAGCTCGAGATGTGGATGGCCGGCTACGGGCCGAAGGCGCTGCAGACGGTCGGCGAGCACGCCGACGGCTTCATCCTCCAGTGCGCGGACCCGGCGATCGCCCGCTGGACGCTCGGTGCGGTCCGCGACGCGGCCCGGGCGGCCGGGCGCGACCCCCGCGGCATCACGGTCTGCGTCGCGGCCCCGGCGTACGTCGGCGAAGATCTGCCGCACCAGCGCGAACAGCTGCGCTGGTTCGGCGGGATGGTCGGCAACCACGTCGCGGACCTGGTCGCGCGGTACGGCTCGTCGGGGGCGGTACCGCGGGAGCTGACGGACTACATCCGCGAGCGGGAAGGGTACGACTACAGCCACCACGGCAAGGCGGGCAACCCGTCGACGGAGTTCGTCCCGGACGAGATCGTCGACCGGTTCTGCCTGCTGGGGCCGCCGTCCGCCCACGTCGAGCGGCTGCAGGAACTCGCGGACCTGGGTGTGGACCAGTTCTCGCTGTACCTGATGCACGACGACCGCGAGGCGACGCTGGCGTCCTACGGGTCGCAGATCATCCCGAAGCTCACCGCGTAGGGCCCGCCCTACCCCGGTTCCGGGGGTGCGCACCAGCGCGCCCCCGGTCCCGGTGCCGGGACCATCAGGGCCATGAATTCTCCGAAACTCCGTGCTGCGCTGGCTCTGGGGGCCGCCGCGAGCGTGGTCGCCTTGAGTGCGCCCGCGGCCGTGGCGAGCCCGGCCGGAATCGTCTGGGAATCCGCGTGCGCCGCCGGGTACCAGTGCGGCCACCTCGACGTCCCACTGTCCTACCAGGACCCGTCGGCGGGCTCCGTCCGCATCGCGGTGGGTCGCTTGCCCGCCACCGACCAGGCCCACAAGCTGGGCACGATCTTCTTCAACCCGGGCGGCCCGGGTTCGTCCGGCCGGCTCGCACCCGCGTTGACACCGTTCCTGCACGAGCGTTACGACATCGTCGGCTTCGACCCGCGCGGCGTCGGCGCGAGTTCGCAGATCCACTGCTTCACCGACCCGTCGCAACTCGAGGTGCTCCAACGAGCTTTGGGCACCTTCCCGCTGACGCGCGCGGCCGAGCAGCAGCAGATCGCGGACACCCGCACGATCACCGACCTCTGCGAACAGAACGCGGGCCCACTGGCCGGCCACCTCTCCACCGGCACGATCGCCCGCGACCTCGACCGGCTGCGCGCGGCGTTCGGCGAGCCGAAGCTGCGGTACTACGGCAAGTCGTACGGCACCTACCTCGGCGAGACCTACGCCAACCTGTTCCCCGGCCGGGTGGGTTCCCTGGCCCTCGACGCGGTCGACGACCCGGTCCGCTGGTCGACCGGATCCGGCCCGATGAGCTACCGCCTGCAAGGCTTCTCGGACGCCCCCAAGGCCCTCGCGTCCTTTTTGGACTACTGCGGATCACGCTGCACCTTCGACTATTCCGCGATCCTGGACCGGCTGGAGGCGGGTCCGATCACGGTGACGGACACTTCGGGCAAGCAGGTCACCGTCACTTACCAGAGCGCGATCGCCCGGATCCACGGTTACCTGACGGACGTGCAGTCCGCACCTTCGCTGACGGCATTCCTCCAAGCACTGGCCAACCCGGCATCCCCCGCTCCGGCTTCGGCTGACGGACCACCGGACATCGACTCCCTCCTCGGCGGCGGCGCAACACTGTGTTCGGACGCGGCGAACCCACGCGACCCCGCGGTGTGGTGGGACTACGCCCGCCGAGCCAACCAGGTCGCCCGCGGCTTCGGCCCGTACGACGTCTACAAGACCCTGCCGTGCGCGACCTGGGACGTGTCGGACACGGACCGCTACACGGGCCCGTGGAACCACCCGACGGCGCCGATCCTGCTGATGGCCAACCGCCAGGGCGACCTGGAGACCCCGTACGCGGGCGCGCAACGGACAGAGCGCCTGCTGGGCAATGCGCGCTTGCTGAGCCTGGACACGTACGGCCACGGTGCCCGCGGCAAGAGCACCTGCATCGACGCGGCGCTCGACCGCTACTTCGGCACGGGAGCGGTGCCCGCCCTGGGCACGGTCTGTGCGCCGGACCGCGGTCCCTTCGGCTGAAGGTCGTCCACGCGGCGGGGCGCGATCACCCGGCCGGCCTACGTGGAGGGCCGGGTTCTCGAAGAGGTGAGCGAACCGGTGCGTCATCTCGGGCACGCGCTGTGCAGTGTCCAAAGTAGCCAGAACGTGGTCCCGGGGGGCAGGAGACCGGCCTCGCGGGCCGAAGTCCTGCTGCCCGAACTCCGGCCGATGAGGTTTTGAAGGATTAACGTGGTAAAGTATTCGTCATCCGGCCACCACGGTGGTTGATTCAACTCTGATTTCTTCGGCGAGTCGGGAACAGGCGAAACTGGATCGTTGATCCAGTTTTCACACCCTCGTAACCGGACGACGAATCGCCATTTCGAAATCCGGACCAGTTCTCGCACAGAACGGCACCGGCATGGACATCGCGGAGCGCGCCCAAGCACTTGCCCTGAAGATCCGCAAGCACAAAGAGGGCATCGAGACCGAAGAGGCGACTAAGAACGCCTTCGTGATGCCGTTCATCAGCACCGTGCTCGGCTACGACGTATTCAACCCGGCCGAAGTGATCCCCGAGTTCACCGCCGACGTGGGCACCAAGCGAGGCGAGAAGATCGACTACGCTATCGTGCACAACGGCCAAGTGGAGATTCTCGTCGAGGTCAAGAAGATCAACGACCCGCTGCGCATCGAGCACGCTTCCCAGCTCTTCCGTTATTTCGCCGTCACGAACGCCAGGATCGCCATCCTCACGAACGGGCAGGTGTACGAGTTCTACACCGACCTCGACGCGCCGAACCGGATGGACGCCAAGCCGTTCCTTGTGCTGGATTTCGCCGACATCGACGACACCCTGTTGCCCGAACTGGCCAAACTCACGAAGGGGTCCTTCGACCTCGACTCGGTCATCAGCGCCGCCGGCGAGTTGAAGTACATCGGTCAACTCAAGCGCGTCCTCGCGGCGCAGTTCAAAGAACCCGAAGACGAGTGGGTGAAGTTCCTGACGACGCGGGTGTACGAGGGATCGTTCACCCAACGGGTCCGCGAACAGTTCGGACCGCTGGTGGGTAAGGCAGCCCGCCAGTTCCTGAACGAACAGGTCAACGACCGGTTGAAGAACGCTCTCGGTGGACCCGACTCGTACGTCAGCGTGTCGAGCGGCAGCACCGCACCACCCGACCAGCAGCCGCAGGCGGCCATCGAGAAGGGTTCGGCCGACGACGAGCACGCCATCACGACCGAAGAAGAACTCGACGGCTACCGGATCGTCCGTGCCATCGTCTGCGCCGAGGTGCCCGCCGCCCGGATCGTCGCCCGCGACACCAAGACCTACTTCGGCATCGTCCTGGACGACAACAACCGCAAGCCCATCGCCCGGCTCTGGTTGAACCCGTCGAAGAAGTACCTCGGCGTGTTCGACGAGAACAAGGTCGAAACCCGGCTGCCGATCACGTCGGTCGAGGACATCTACCAGCACTCGGACCACCTGCGGAGCACGGTGGCGCGGTACGTCACGCTGCTCCCGGCGGTGCCGGAACCCGCTCAGTCCACCAGCGCTTGGTAGACCAGCTGCCGCAACTGCGGCCGCAGGCGATACGTGCTCGACGGCAGCAGCTGCGTGTAGAAGCCCACCGTCAGGTCCTTGTCCGGATCCACCCAGAAGGCCGTCGAAGCCGCGCCGCCCCAGGCGAATTCGCCCGCTGATGACAACGTTCGGGCCTTCACCGGGTCCTCCAGTACCGAGAAGCCGAGGCCGAACCCGTGGCCGTCGAAGGGCATCTCCGCGAACAGGGGGCGGCCGAACGCCTCCAGGTCCACCCGGCCCGGCAAGTGGTTGCTCGCCATCAAGGACACCGTTCGCGGGGACAGCAACCTGACGCCGTCCAGGTCGCCTCCGCGCCGGAGCATCTCCGTGAAACGCCAGTAGTCCGCCGCCGAGGAGACCAGTCCGCCGCCGCCGGAAAGGCAGTCCGGGCGGGCCGTGCCCAAGCGGCCGAAGGCGTCGTTGCGGGTCGCTCGTCCCGATGACGGGTCGCGCACGTACATCGCTGCCAAGCGCGACGGCGACGATGCCACGAAACCCGTGTCCGTCATGCCCAGCGGCGTGAAGATCCGCGACGCGAAGAACTCGTCCAGCGGAAGACCGGACACCACCTCGACGAGCCGGCCGAGCACATCGGTCGCGACCGAGTAGTTCCACTCCGTGCCCGGCTGGAAGACCAACGGCAGTGACGCCCACTGCGAAGAACACGCCGCCAGATCAAGGCCCCGCGGAGTGCCCCACTCGAAGCCCGCCGCGCGGTAGATCGCATCCACCGGGTGACCGTGGTGAAAGCCGTACGTCAGGCCCGCCGTGTGGGTCAGCAGGTGCCAGACGCGGATCGGCGAAGTGGCGGGCTCGGTCAACGGCGCCAGCGCCGACCCCTTGACGTACACGCGCGGCGAAGCGAACTCCGGCAACCAGCGCGAGATGGGGTCGTCCAGCTCCAGCAGGCCCTCTTCGGCGAGCATCATCGCCGCGACCGAGGTGATCGGCTTGGTCATCGAGAAGATCCGCCACAGCGTGTCCGTCTCCACCGGCGACCCGGCTTCGACGTCCCGATGCCCGCCGCGGCCCAGGTGGACGATCCGCCCGCGCCTGCTCACCACCGCGAGCCAGCCCGGCAACCGGCCATCCTCGACGTACCGGTCGAAATGCGCGTCGATCCGGGAAAGCCGTGCCGCGTCGAAGCCGGCCTCGGCCGGGTCGACGTCCACCTCGAAGTCCGCCATGCGGCGAGGCTACTGGCCGGCTTGCTACTTTTCCCGCGCCCGCTCGGCTGCCTTCTCCTCGCGCCACGCTTCGTCGTTCTTCCCGTAGCGCCAGTAGCCCGAGATCGACAGCAGCTCGCGCCGTACCCCGCGCTCGTCGAGCAGGTACCGCCGCAGCTCGCGCACGAACCCCGCCTCGCCGTGGACGAACGCCTGGACGATGCCCTCGCGCCACGGCAGCTCGCGCACCGCGGCGGCGACGTCGCCGCCCGACGCCCGGTGCAGCCAGGTGATCTGCGCGTCCGCCTTCGTGACCAGCGGCTGCTCCTCGTCCGCGTTCTCGACGAGGATCACCGCGTGCGCCGGGACGCCGGCGGGCAACGCTTCGAGCGACGAAGCGATGGCCGGCAAGGCGCTTTCGTCCCCGGCCAACAAGTGCCAGTCCGCCTCGGGGCCGGGCGCGTACGCGCCTCCCGGGCCCAGCACCAGCAGCTCGTCGCCCGGCTGGGCCGACGCCGCCCACGGGCCCGCGATGCCCTCGTCGCCGTGGTGGACGAAGTCGAGGACGAGCTCGCCGGCCTGCGGGTCGAACCCGCGGACGGTGTAGGAGCGCTGCCGCGGCCAGTGCTCGCGCGGCATGTTCGCCCGGCACTCCTGGACGTCGAACGGCTCCGGGTACTCGACGCCGGGCACCTTGAACAGCACCTTCACGTAGGCGTCGGTGAACTCGTTCGGCGTGAAGTCCGCGACGCCCTCCCCGCCCGCGACGATCCGGATCATGTGCGGGGTCAGCCGCTCGGTCCGCAGCACCCGCAACCGCGTCGCGGGACGCCCGGACCGCCGGGGTGCTTCAGCCATCGGCCACTCCAACCATCGCTAAGGCTTACCTAACTCAGCCTACGCGCCGGAACTGGCACGCGGCTACTCAGGTGTACCCAGCTCGTCGAGCAATCCCACGAACCCGGCGGCGACCTTCGCCCGGAACCCCACGAAGAACCGGTTCGCCAACGGCACGCCCCACCGCCCCCGTGAAGCCGCGTTGATCACCCGGTGCTCGACGCGCGTTCCAGCCGGATCCGCCGTGACGCGGTACTCCCCGCGGTACCACCAGCCGCCCTGCACCGCCACGAACCCCCGCTCCCGGTCGACCTCCATTCGCATCGAGTAGCCGTCACACAGCTTCCGCCACAGCCGTTCGAACACCTCCGCGGGTGGCCGCGCGACCACCCCGGACGCCTCCGCAAGCGTTTTCACCCGCGCGGATCCGAAACCCGCGTGTTCTGGAACGCGGTGATCAGCCATTCGCCTCCTTCCCGGACGAGCACGAAGGAAACGGTCGACTCGCGCCCTTCGTCCGCGACCTCCGCCCCACTCAGCGACGAGCCACCGCCGACGACGGCCACGGCGACGTCCGGCCGGACGAACCGCACCTTCGCCGCTCCGCCCAGCGACCCGGTGAGCTTCGACCCCCGCAACGGCCCCTCGAACAAGGCCCGGTGCGAACTCTCGATCGCCTCCCGACCCGGGAAGTTCGCCCCGAAGAACGTCACGTAATCCGCATCTTCGGTGAAGAGCCGCCCGTACGCGACGGCATCCCCGGAGTTCCACGCGTCGGCGAGCCGGCCCAGCACCCCACGCACATCGGCTTCGGCGGTAGCAGTCATCAGATCCCCCTCGAACGCTGTTCGTCTTACAAACACCGTTCTACTCTCGAACAGCGTTCGCGTCAAGTACAGTGTTCGGGTGACCCTTCCCCCGCCGCCGTGGCGCAGCGCTCCCCGCCGCCGCGCCGCGAAACCCGTCCTCTCCCAGGCCTCGATCGTCCGAGCGGCCTTGATCGTCCTGGACGACGAGGGGTTCGACGCGGTCACCATGCGGCGGATCGCCCAGGAACTGGAGACCGGACCGGCGTCGCTCTACGCGCACGTCTCGAACAAGGACGAACTGGCGGAGCTGATGCTCGACGCCGTGCTGGCCGACGTGCACGTCCCCGAGCCGGACCCGGCGCGCTGGGACGAGCAGGTCAAAGACCTCGTCCGCGACCAGATCCGGGTGATGGCCGCGCACCGCGGCATCGCGCGCATCGCGTGGGACATCGCCGTGCCGGTCACGCCCCACTCGCTGAAGCAGGGCGAGGCGATGCTCGCCCTGCTTCGCGCGGGCGGGTTGACCCTCAAGCAGGCGACCTTCGCGGGCGACGCCCTCTCCCTCTACGCGAAGGCGTACGCCTACGAAGCGAGCGGCTGGACCTGGGGCGAGATCGACCAGGCCGAAGCCGGCGAACGCGGCAAGCAGATGGTGGCGTACATGCGGTCACTGCCCGCCGAGTCGTTCCCCAACATGCTGCACATCGGCGAGTTCTTCTCCGCGGAGACGGCGGCGGAACGCCTCGAGTTCGCGCTCGACACCCACCTCGCCGGCCTCAAGGTCCTCGCGGCGAAGAACTAGGGCCGCAGCACGATCTTGCCGCGCGTGTGCCGCCGCTCCAGCTCGCGGTAGGCGTCCCGGACCTCGTCCAGCGGGTAGACGCGGGCGATCGGCAGCGTCAGCAGCCCCTTGTCCAGCAGGAGGCCCAGCTCGCGCAGCACGTCGGCCGACGCCCCGGCCGCGTTGGCGTCGGTTTTCACGTTGTACTTCTCCGCCGCCGCGAAGTCGATGATCGTGTCGATCCGCCCCGGGTGGATCCCCAGGTGCAGCGCCAGTTCCACGTACCCCGAACCGAAGGTGTCCACGAACGCGTGCACGCCGGAAGGCGCGGCTTCGCGGATCCGCTCGAGCACGCCCTCGCCGTGGGAAACCGGGATGACACCGAGCTCGCGCAGCCAGTCGTGGTTCGCCTCGCCGGCGAGGCCGATCACCGTGGCGCCGGCCAGCTTCGCCAGCTGCACCGCGAGCGAGCCCACGCCGCCCGCCGCCCCCGAGACGACGACCGTCTCCCCTTCCCGCGGGCACACCGCGCCCACCGCGGCGTACGCGGTGGTGCCGGCGACGAACAGCGAGCCGGCGACCTCCCACGGGACGCCTTCGGGCCGCGGCGTGAGGTTGGCGGCCTCCGCCACGACGAACTCGGCGTGGCTCGACCGCGTGTCGACGAACCCGATCACCTCGTCGCCGACGGCGATGTCCGACACGTCTTCACCGAGCGAAGCGACCACCCCCGCGAAGTCGCTGCCCTGTCCCGACGGGAAGGTCGCCGGGTAACGCGAGTGCAGGAGGCCCCGCCGGATGGCGGCCTCGCCCGGGTTGATCCCGGCGGCACGCACCTCGACGAGCACCTGACCGGGTCCCGGAACCGGACGCGGGACGTCCTCGACCCGGAGGACCTCCACGTCGCCGTACTCGTCGAACCTGATCGCGCGCGCCATGGGGCCTCCTCGAAAGTCGTTGCTGAGTACAAGTAACGACACGGTCCCCGGTTTTAATCCCTAACCGGCGAGGCGGCGCACCACCCCGTCGGCCAGCAGCCGGCCGCGGTCGGTGAGCACCGCGCGACCCCGCGAGTCCAATGCGGACGGATCGAGCAGCCCCTCGGCCGCGGCCGCCCGTGCCTCGGCCAGCCCCGGCTCGTCGAGCACGTCGAGCGGCAGCCCTTCGGCGACCCGCAGTTCGAGCATGATCCGCTCGAGGTGCTGATCGTCGTCGGTGAGCACCTCGCGCCCACCCGCGGGCGAGTCGCCGCCGGCGAGCAGGGCGGCGTAGCGGGCCGGGTGCTTGACGTTCCACCAGCGCACCCCGCCGACGTGGCTGTGCGCCCCAGGACCGGCGCCCCACCAGTCGTCACCCCGCCAGTAGCCGAGGTTGTGGCGGCAGCGGGCCGCGTCGGAGGCCGCCCAGTTCGACACCTCGTACCAGCGCAGGCCCGCCGACGACAGCGTGGCGTCGATCATCTCGTAGTCCGCCGCCAGCACGTCGTCGTCCGGCGCGGGCAGCTCGCCGCGGCGGACGCGGCGGGCCAGCGCCGTGCCCTCCTCGACGATCAGCGCGTACGCCGAGACGTGGTCGACGCCGGCGGCCAGCACGGCGTCGAGCGTCGCGCGCAGGTCGTCGGCGCGCTCCCCCGGCGTGCCGTAGATCACGTCGAGGTTCACGTGCTCGAACCCGGCCGCGCGCGCTTCGGCGGCGGCCTTGCCCGGACGCCCCGGGGTGTGCACGCGGTCGAGGATCTTCAGCACGTGCGACGCGGCCGACTGCATGCCCAGCGAGATCCGCGTGTAGCCCGCTTCGCGGATCCCGGCGAAGAACTCCGGTGACGTCGATTCCGGGTTCGACTCCGTCGTCACCTCGGCCCCGGGCGCCAGGCCGAAGACGTCCCGGACGGCGTCGAGCACCGAACGCAGCCCGTCCGCGCCGAGCAGCGACGGCGTGCCGCCGCCGACGAACACGGTGTCCGCGGCCGGCGGCACGACGAGCACGCGCGCGGCGAGCTCCAGCTCGCGGCGCAGCCCTTCGAGCCAGGACTGCGGCGACGCCCCGGAGTCGAGCTCGCCCGCGGTGTAGGTGTTGAAGTCGCAGTACCCGCAGCGCGTGGCGCAGAACGGGACGTGCACGTACACCCCGAAGGCTCTGCTGCCGAGCCCCTTCAGCGCGCTTTCCGGCAACGCCGGATCGATCGGTGTGGCGGGGTCGGGACGCAGCTGAGGCACCCTCGGATTGTCCACCCCGCCACGCTCGGTCGCGCCGGGAGGCCGATCGGGTTAACACCCGTTACGACGCCGGAAGGTCGGCCGCCGCCCAGTCCGGGTCGACCGGGATCAGCTCGATGACGTCGAGCAGCACGTCGTTCGGGTCGGCGACGTAGAAGTGCCGCTGCCCGTAGACCTCGTCCACCACCGGCGTCACCAGCTCGACACCCGCCTCCTCCAGCCGTTTCGCCTCGGCGTGCGCGTCTTCGACGACGAGCCCGAACATCAGCCCGGCCGTCTCCTGCGTGCGGTAGCCCGGCGGCACGGTCTCGTGCCCGCGCTGCACGAAGCTGATCTCGTACCCCGGCGCGCCGGCGTTGACGCTGGCGAACCAGTCGAGCTCGACGGTGACCGGCAGGCCGACGACGTCCGCGTAGAAGCGGGTGGTCGCCGCGATGTCGTCGACCAGGTAGCCCGCCCCGAAACCCTTGACCTGCATCCCCAGTTCCTCTCTTCAAAGCACTTTGGTTGAAGTACTCTACATGTAGTGGTTCAGTCGGCGCAAGTGGGTGCGCTCTGGACGGTTGACACGATTTCCGCAGGTAAGTGACCCTTCTCCCACCATGCGGGCAGGCCTGGACCACATTGTGGACGCGTGGCACGCTGACGCCGTGACTCATGCCGGTGTTCTGCTCGTGGCCCGCCGCCACGTCGACCTCCTGCGGGTCGCCAGCGCCCTCTGCGTACCCGTTCGCTGACTCCCGAGCGCCACCACCTGCCACGAACCTGGACAGCCGGTGCCGGAGGAAACCCGCGAGCCGGCGGGCCTCCGCCGCCACGAACCGCCTTTCGGAGGACGCCGCCATGGCCACGCCCCAAACCCCAGCCCGCCCCGCGCGCGCCAAGCAGAAGCGCGGCGAAGGGCAGTGGGCGCTCGGTTACCGGGAGCCGCTGAACCCGAACGAGCGGTCCAAGAAGGACGACCACCCGCTCAACGTGCGGGCGCGCATCGAAAACATCTACGCCCACCGCGGGTTCGACGCGATCGACCCGGGTGACCTGCGCGGCCGGTTCCGCTGGTTCGGCCTCTACACCCAGCGCAAGCCGGGGATCGACGGCGGCCGCACCGCGGCGCTGGAGCCCGAAGAGCTCGACGACCGCTACTTCATGCTGCGGGTCCGGATCGACGGCGGCGCGCTGACGACCGGGCAGCTCACCGTGCTCGGCGAGATTTCGCAGGCGTACGCGCGCGACACCGCCGACATCACCGACCGGCAGAACATCCAGTATCACTGGATCCGGATCGAGGACGTCCCGGCGATCTGGGCCAAGCTCGAGAACGCCGGCATGACCACGATGGAGGCGTGTGGCGACAGCCCGCGCGTCATGCTCGGCTCGCCGGTGGCCGGCATCTCGGCGGACGAGGTGATCGACGGCACGCCCGCGCTGGACGAGATCAAGCGCCGCTACATCGGCAAGCCGGAGTTCGCCAACCTCCCCCGCAAGTTCAAGACCGCGATCTCCGGCCAGCCCGACGTCGCCCACGAGATCCACGACGTGGCCTTCGTCGGCGTGGAGCACCCCGAACACGGACCCGGCTTCGACGTCTGGGTCGGCGGCGGCCTGTCGACCAACCCGATGCTCGGGCAGCGCCTCGGCGCCTGGGTGCCCCTGGACGAGGTCCCGGACGTCTGGGAAGGCGTCATTTCGATCTTCCGCGACTACGGCTACCGCCGGCTGCGTTCGCGGGCCCGGCTCAAGTTCCTGGTCAAGGACTGGGGCGCGGAGAAGTTCCGGCAGGTGCTGCAGGACGAGTACCTGAAGCGTGAGCTGCTCGACGGCCCGCCGCCGGTGGACCCGGCCGTCCCGATCGACCACGTCGGCGTGCACCCGCAGGTCGACGGCAAGTTCTACGTCGGCGCCGCGCCGATCGCCGGCCGCTCCAGCGGCGGCACGCTCGTCGCCGTCGCCAAGGCCGCCGAGCGGGCCGGCTCCGGCCGCGTACGGCTCACCCCGCAGCAGAAGGTCGTCGTGCTCGACGTCCCCGAGGCCCAGGTCGCCACCCTCGCCGCCGAGCTGGCCGAGCTGGGACTGGAGACGAAGCCGTCGCCGTGGCGGCGCGGGGTGATGGCCTGCACCGGGCTGGAGTTCTGCAAGCTCGCCATCGTCGAGACGAAGGCCCGCGCGCAGCAGCTCGTCTCGGACCTCGAGAAATCCCTCGCCGACATCCAGGACGGCCTCGAAACGCCGGTGACCGTGCACCTCAACGGCTGTCCCAACTCCTGCGCGCGGATCCAGACCGCGGACATCGGCCTCAAGGGCCAGATCGTCACCGACGCCGACGGCAACCAGGTCGAAGGCTTCCAGGTGCACCTCGGCGGCGGGCTCGGCCTCGACGCCGGGTTCGGCCGCAAGCTGCGCGGGCACAAGGTGACTTCGGGCGAGCTGACCGGGTACGTCGAGCGGGTCGTGCGCAACTACGTCGCCGGGCGCGAACCGGGCGAACGGTTCCCGCAGTGGGCGGCGCGCGCCGAGGAAAGCGCCCTGCAGTGACCTCCACCGAGCGTGCGGCTCCGTACTACTGCCCCTACTGCGGCGACGAGGACTTGCGGCCGGAAGAGAACGGCGGCTGGCTGTGTTCCGCTTGTCGCCGGGTTTTCTCGGTCAAGTTCCTCGGTCTTTCCCTCCCGGAGGTGTCCCGATGACCGCCACTGCCGACTACAAGACCCTCGCCGAGCGCGCGTCGAAGGAACTCGCCGACGCCACGGCGGAAGAAGCGCTGCGCTGGACCGCCGACACGTTCGGCGACGACTTCATCGTCGCGTCCAACATGCAGGACGCCGTGCTGATCGACCTGGCCACGAAGGTCAAGCCCGAGGTGGACGTCCTGTTCCTCGAGACCGGCTACCACTTCCCGGAAACGATCGGCACCCGCGACGCGGTCGAAGCGGTCTACCCGGGCGTGAAGATCGTCAACGCCCAGGCCGAGCAGAGCGTCGCCGAGCAGGACGCCGAACACGGCGCGAAGCTGCACGACCGCGACCCGACGCTGTGCTGCAACCTGCGCAAGGTCGTGCCGCTGCGCAAGACCCTGGCGAACTACTCGGCGTGGGTCACCGGCGTCCGCCGCGTGGACGCGCCGACCCGCGCGAACACCCCGATCGTCACCTGGGACGACCGCAACGGCCTGGTGAAGGTCAACCCGATCGCGCCGTGGACCGACGACGAGTTCAAGGCCTACATCGCCGAGCACGGGATCCTGGAGAACCCGCTGGTCTCGATCGGCTATCTCTCGATCGGCTGCGCGCCCTGCACGGCTCGCGTGGAGCCGGGCCAGGACCCGCGCAGCGGCCGGTGGGCCGGGCAGAGCAAGACCGAGTGCGGACTGCACGGCTGAGGAAGGGACGCATGACGACCTTGGAGCCCGCGACCGATGCGGCACAGGACAACTTGGCGGCTTTGGAATCCGAGGCCATCCACATCTTCCGCGAGGTGGCGGGCGAGTTCGACCGGCCGGTGATCCTCTTCTCCGGCGGCAAGGACTCGACGCTGCTGCTGCACCTGGCGATCAAGGCGTTCTGGCCGGCGCCGGTGCCGTTCCCGCTGCTGCACGTGGACACCGGGCACAACTTCGACGAGGTCATCGAGTTCCGCGACCGCGTCGTCGAGCAGCACGGGCTGCGCCTGGTCGTCGCGAAGGTGCAGGACTGGATCGACGACGGGCGCCTCGAAGAGCGCGCCGACGGGATGCGCAACCCGCTGCAGACCACGCCACTGCTCGACACGATCGCCGAGAACAAGTTCGACGCCGTCTTCGGCGGCGGCCGGCGCGACGAGGAGCGGGCCCGGGCCAAGGAGCGGATCTTCAGCCTCCGCAACTCCTTCGGCCAGTGGGAACCGCGGCGGCAGCGGCCCGAGCTGTGGAACCTCTACAACGGCAGGCACCGCCCGGGCGAGCAGGTCCGCGTCTTCCCGCTGTCCAACTGGACCGAGGCCGACGTCTGGAACTACATCGCCCGCGAGAAGGTCGAACTGCCGTCGATCTACTACGCGCACCAGCGCGAGGTGTACCTGCGCGACGGGATGCTGTTGACCGAGGGCCCGTGGGGCGGTCCGCGCCCGGGCGAAGAGGTCCGGGAGCGGACCGTCCGCTACCGGACCGTCGGCGACGGCTCGTGCACCGGCGCGATCGAATCCACCGCGGCCACCGTCGAAGAGGTCATCGCCGAGGTGTCGGCCTCGCGGCTGACCGAGCGCGGCGCAACCAGGGCCGACGACCGGATGTCCGAGGCGGCCATGGAAGACCGCAAGCGTGAGGGGTACTTCTGATGAGTTCGCTGCTGCGCCTGGCCACCGCCGGGAGCGTCGACGACGGCAAGTCGACCCTGGTCGGCCGGCTGCTGTACGACACGAAGTCGGTGCTCGCCGACCAGCTCGACGCGGTCACCCGCGCGTCCGTCGACAAGGGACTGTCCACACCGGACCTGTCGCTGCTGGTGGACGGCCTGCGCTCGGAGCGCGAGCAGGGCATCACCATCGACGTCGCCTACCGCTACTTCGCGACGCCCAAGCGGTCGTTCGTGCTGGCCGACACGCCGGGGCACGTGCAGTACACGCGCAACACGGTGACCGGCGCGTCCACCGCGCAGCTGGCCGTGCTGCTCGTCGACGCGCGCAAGGGCGTGATCGAGCAGACCCGGCGGCACGCGGCCGTGCTGGCCCTGCTCGGCGTGCCGCAGCTGGTGCTGGCGGTGAACAAGATCGACCTGGTCGGCTACGACGAAGCGACGTTCACGGTGATCGCCGAGGAGTTCGCCGCGCACGCCCTGTCGCTGGGCTACCCGCGGGGGTCCGTGCTCGCGATCCCGGTGTCGGCACTGGAAGGCGACAACGTCGCGAGCCGCTCGGAGCGGACGCCGTGGTACTCCGGCCCCAGCCTGCTGGAGCACTTGGAGGAGGTGCCGGTCGCGCCCGATCCGCACGACCAGGCCCTGCGGTTCCCGGTGCAGTACGTGATCCGCCCCCGCACGCCCGAGTACCCGGACTACCGCGGCTACGCGGGCCAGATCGCGGCGGGCACGGTCCGCCCGGGTGACGAGATCGTCGTGCTGCCGCAGGGCATCCGCAGCCGCGTCGAGCGCATCGACACCGCGGACGGCCCGCTCGAGGAAGCCGGCGCGGGGACGTCGGTGACGCTGCTGCTCACCGACGACATCGACATCTCCCGCGGCGACCTGATCGCCGCCGCGGACGCGCCGCCGCGCGTCACCGACGAGATCGCCGGCACGCTGTGCTGGCTGTCGTCCAAGCCGCTGAAGCCGGGCGCGCGCGTGCTCGTCAAGCACGGCACGCGCACGGTGCAGGCGCTGGTGGACGAGTTGCACGCCCGGTTCGACGAGCAGACACTGTCCAGTGTGGACTCACCGGCCTCGCTGGAGCTCAACGACATCGGCCGCGTCTCCCTGCGGCTGGCCGAGGAGCTGGGTGTCGACGACTACGGCGTCAGCCCGCGCACCGGCGCGTTCCTGGTGATCGACCCGAAGGACGGCGACACGCTGGCCGCGGGGCTGGTGGGTGAGCGCTTCTCGTGACGCCACCCCTGGTCGCCGTCGCGCACGGCAGCCGTGATCCCCGTTCGGCGGCGACCGTGCGGGCGCTCGTCGACGTCGTGCGCGCCCAGGCACCGGGCCTTTCGGTGCACGAGTCCTTTCTGGACCTGTCGGCGCCGCTCGTCACGGACGTGCTGCGGTCGTTGTACGCGGACGGCCACCGGACGGCGGTCGTAGTCCCGCTGCTGCTGGGCAGCGCGTTCCACGCCCGCGTCGACCTGCCGGCGCTGATCGACTCGGTGACGGCGTCCTGCCCGGGCTTCGTCGTGCGGACGTCCGACGTGCTCGGCGCCGACCCGGCCCTGGAGGCCGTCGCCCTCGACCGGCTGGCGTCCGCGCCCCACCGCCGCGACACGGGTGTGATCGTCAGCGCGGTCGGCTCGTCGAACGCTTCCGCGAACGCCGTCGTCGCCTCGCTCGCTTCCCGCTGGGAAGAGCGGCTGGGGGTCCCGGTGAGCGAGGCGTTCGCGTCCGCCACCCAGCCGGACATCCCCGCGGCGGCGGCTTCGTTGCGTTCGCGGGGCACGCGGCACCTGGTCGTCGCGTCGTGGTTCCTGGCGCCGGGCCTGCTCCCGGACCGGATCGCCGCGCTGGCCCGCGAGGCGGATCCGAAGGCGTTCATCGCGGAGCCGCTGGCCGACGACCCGCGCGTCGCCGACGTGGTGGTCAGCCGGTACGCGTCCGCGGTCAGCGAACTGCTCCGCCAGTACGCGTAGCTCCCGGCGCTAGGCGTCGAAGATCGCGTACATGTCGGCCACGGGCAGCGCGGGTGACGAGGCTGCCGCGGAGACGACGCCCGGGTCCTCATCGGCCAGCAGCCGCCGGACCGTGGGGAAGGGCACGTTCGGGTGGCGGGCGGCTGCTTCTCGCGTGCCGGCCACGGGATCCGTCGCGACCTCGGCGACGAGCGGCGCCGGAAGATCGGGGTAGGAGCAAGCGATGGCGCGCAGGCCGGAGTCGCCGCTGTGCGCGAACCGGAGGAAGGCGTCCCGGGGAAAACAGGGATGCTCGGTCAGCAACCGCCCGAACGCCCGGCTCTCGCCGTGCGAGAGAAACAGCTCTTCGAGTGCGGCGCCGGACACGGAATCGTGGTCTGCCGCGGTGACGCGGCGGACCATCGTCGACTCGTCGGTCATCAGGCGGTCGAGCGCCCACTGCGGGAGCTCCCGGCTGCCCGCCACGACCGTCCGGAAGAATTCGTACGGGGAGTCGAGGTACTCCAGGCGCCCGGCGAGCGGCATCTCGCGCAGCCACTGCACCTCCCTGACGTTCCGCGACAGGTTGGACAGGAAGTAGTCCACCGTCCACTCGCGGATGGGGTGCAGTGCGGGCACTTTGGCGAGCAGAGCGGCCCGGACGTCGTCCGGGGTGACCTGGTTCAGCAGCAGGCCGACCATGAACATCTCGTTCTCCGCCGCGGCGAGCGATCGAACCGTCCCGGACGGCAGAGCGGGGTGGTTGGCCAAGCGAAGGTTCTCCTCCGCGTCATCTGACTCGGAGAACCGGGTGATCAGCTCCGGCGTGAGGTCGGCGTGCCTCAGCGCGTCCGCGCTCGTCACCGGGTCGGCGAGGAGCGCGTCGAGCAGATCGGGTGGCGGCGGGACGGCAGACCAGTGCAGTGCGGCGTAACGGATGTCGCCGTCTTCGTCGGTCAGCCACGCGCGCAACACCTCCGGCGGCGGGTTGTGCCAGCGCTCGGCCAGCGTCTTGCGCACCTCGGACGCCGGGTCGGCGGCGAGCCGGATGAGCACGCCCTCATCGATGATCCGGTCGGCCGTGGACGCGCGCACCTCGGCCGAAGGATGTTCGGACAGCCGAAGCAGGATGCCCTGTGGCGTCGACTCGTTGCCCCCCAGCCACCGGGCGCCGTCGGCACCCAGTTCGAGCACCACGTCCACGAAGCGCTCACTAACCCGCGGCCTCGTCCGGACCACGGCGTAGACCAGTCCGGGATCCTGGATCAGCCGGATCGCGAGGTCGTCGGGAGTAGCGGGATTCGAGGCCAGGCCGCGCACAGCAGCCTGGCGGCGAGTCGCGGCCATGTCCGGAGCTTATCGACCACCCTGCGTACCCGGGACAGCAGCGCCACCGCCAAAAGGTGAGTCGTATTCACATTTTCGTGACCCTGCGCGCATGGGAACGGTGAATCCTTGACGTGCTACTTAACTTGCCGGTAACTATCTGAACGGCTGCGCAGCTTTCTTCCCCTCGTGAGACCGCAGGCAGGTGGATACAGATGAAAGCTCTTCACTTCTCCCGGCTCGCCGCGCTGACCGCGGCCGCGGTGCTGCCGATCGCCCTCGCCGCTCCGGCGTCGGCGGCCACCAGCGTCACCTTCGACTGCCAGGCCGACGCCCCCATCGTCGGGCCGCAGAAGGTGGCGCTGAACCAGGACGCGGACGTCACCGCGCCCGCCACGGTCGCGCCCGGCGGTGCGTTCGACGTCGTCATCGATCCCGCGCCGAACACCGTGCCGGGCGAGGTGAGCGGGAACAAGGTCAAGAACATCAACACCTTCGCGCTCAAGATCCCGATCCCGGCCAACTCGTCGTACGTCGGCGCGGACCTGACGGGCGGCTCCGGCCTCGGCTCGACCCCGCCGGCCATCTCCGTCGCGAACGGCGTCGCCACGCTGAGCTTCCCCGGCCCCATCGCCGGAGGTGCCACGTTCGAACTGCCCACCGTCACCGCGCACCTGACCGCCGGCCAGTCGGGCACCATCCAGACGAAGCTGGGCGGGACCAGCTACCGCGACCCGGGCCTGACGTTCAAGGCGGTGGCGAGCACGATCATCGGCGACCTCACCGCGCCGACGGCCTGCTTCCCCGACCCGAGCCCGGTCTTCACCACGACGACCATCGGCTGAGCGCCGGGCCACCCCGCGGGTTCCCGCCCGCGGGGTGGCCCGCGTAACACCGGCCGTGCGCGGCGGATGTGCAAGGGTGTCGGGCATGGCTGACGAACTGGTGCACTACGACGTGGTGGGCGGCACCGCCACGATCACCCTGGACTCCCCGCACAACCGCAACGCGCTGTCGGCTCAGCTGCGCCGCGAGCTCTCGGGCGCGCTGGCAGCGGCGGCCGCGGACGACGCCGTGCGGGTGATCGTGCTGACCCACACCGGGCCGGTCTTCTGCGCGGGGATGGACCTCAAGGAGGCCCGCGGCGCCGGCGTGGGCGACCAGGGCGTGAACGAGTTCCCGAAGATCCTCGACCAGCTGTGGACCAGCCCGAAACCGGTGGTCGCCCGCCTGGCCGGCCCCGCCCGCGCCGGCGGCATCGGCATGGTGGCGGCGTGCGACATCGCCGTGGCGGTACCGGAAGCGACGTTCGCCTTCTCCGAGGTCCGCATCGGCGTGGTCCCGGCGATCATCTCCCTGACGGTCCTGCCGCGCCTCAACCCCCGCGCGGCGCACGAGCTGTTCCTGACCGGCGACACGTTCGACGCGCGCCGCGCGGTCGAGATCGGCCTCCTGAACTCGGCGGTCCCGGCGGACGAACTGGACGCCGAGGTCGCGCGGTACGTCAAGGCACTGGCGGCGGGCGGTCCGAAGGCGCTGGCCGAGACGAAGGCGCTGCTGAGCCGTCCCCGCCCGGCCACCCCCTCGGACGGCTTCGACGAGATGCTCGGGCTGTCGGCGAAGTTCTTCGCCGGTGAGGAAGGCCAGGAGGGCATCCTGGCCTTCGCCCAGAAACGCAAGCCGAACTGGGTCCCGCAGGACTAAGCCGGGACGCGGGCCTGCTTGCGCGGAACCAGCGCGAGCAGGCCCGTCACCCCACCGGCCAGCGCGGCGACGACGTACACCGGCGTCAAACCCCCGGCCTGGTAAGCGATCCCGAGCACGGCGACCCCGAGTGTCTGCCCGAACTGCCGGGTCGTCGTCATGATCCCCGCCGCCATCCCCGCTCGCCCCGGCGGTGCCGCCGCCGCGATCGCGGATCCCATGGCGGGCCCCGAAATCCCGACACCGATCCCGGTCACCGCGAGCCCCAGCGCGATGCCGGTCACCGACTGCTGTCCCAGCTGCAGCCCGCAGCCGAAGGCCCCCAGCAGCACACCCGCGCCCAGCAGCACCCGCGGCGGGAACCGGTGCAGAACCTTCCCGAGCAGGGTCGAAGTCAGGAACGACGCCACCGCCAGCGGCGCCAGCGCGAGCCCGGCCTCGATCGGACCCGGTGCCGGCCCCGCCTGCAGCCACAGCGAAACGTAGACCAGCGCGGCGAAAGTCAGCGTCGAAGCCGCCGCACACGCGATCAACGTCGTGAACCCGCCGTCGCGGAACAACCCCAGTTCCAGCATCGCGTCCGCCCGGCGCCGTTCCACCACGACGAACCCGGTGAACGCGGCCACCGACATCGCCAACGCCCCCACGGTGACCGGCGAGGTCCAGCGTCCGGAACCACCCAGGGTCAACCCGTGCACCAGGCTCGCGGCGAAGATCGCGAACCACACCGCACCCGCCAGGTCGAACCGGCTGCGGCGAGCCGGAGCGTCCGGCAGCAGCGCCCGCATCGCGAACAGCCCGGTCAGCAACGCGAGCGGAACGTTGACGAAGAACACCGCTCCCCAGCCGAAGTACTCGGTCAGCACGCCGCCGGCGAGCGGGCCCACCGCCGCGCCGAGCCCGCTGACCGCGAAGAAGACGCTGATCGCGGTGCCCCGCTCACGTCCTTCGTAGGTCTTCGCCAGGAGGGCGAACCCGGTCACGGCCAACGCCGAACCACCGACGGCCTGCACCCCGCGGGCCGCGATCAGCGTCCCGATGTCCGGTGCCAGGGCGCAGGCCAGGGACGCCGTGCCGAACACGGCCAGCCCGGCGAGGAACGTCCGCCGCAGGCCGAAGCGGTCGGCGAGCGAACCCGTCGCCAGCATGAGCACCGCCAGGACGAGCGTGTAGACGTCCGGTACCCACTGCAGCTGCCCGACCGACGCCGACAGATCGGCGCCGATCCGGGGCAGCGCCACCGTCACGACGGTCGTGTCCAGCAGGAACAGGAACGACCCCGCACAGACGACGGTCAACGGCCACCACTTGCGCATCGAAACTCCCTTCGTGTGTGCCCCGAAGAGTGCGGGAGAAGCGCCGATCATCACCAGAAAAGTCGATTAGTCCGCCGGATACCGTCATCCAATACGCTGGAGACATGGAAACCGTCACGCTCGACGACGTCGACCGGGGCCTGCTCCACGCCCTGCAGATCGATGGCCGCGTGCCGATGCGCGCGCTCGGCCCGGTGCTCGGCGTCTCGGAGAACACCGTCGCCCGGCGCTACCAGCGGCTCCGGACCGCCGGCGTCCTCAAGATCACCGGCGCGGTCAGCGGCGGCGAAGCCGGCTACACGACGTGGACCCTCCGCCTGCGCACGACCCCCGACGCCGGAGCCGCCGTCGCGGCCGCGCTCGCCGACCGGCCCGACGTGTCGTGGGTGCACCTGCTCTCCGGCGGCACCGAGATCTCCTGCACCGTCCACGCCCCGGACACGGCGGGGCGCGACGACCTCCTGCTGCACAAGCTGCCGCGCGCCAACCGGGTGACCGCCGTCTCCGCACACGAACTGCTGCACACGTTCGCGCTCCCGGACGGCTGGAGCGGACTGCACTGCCTGTCCCCCGGGCAGATCGAGCGGCTGCGCCCGCCGGAGCCCAGCGGCCCCGGTCTCCCGCCGGCTCCCGAGGACCAGCCGCTCCTCGACGCGCTGGCCCACGACGGCCGGGCGAGCTACACGGCGCTGGCCGCGGCCACGGGCTGGTCCGATTCGGCCGTGCGGCGCCGGATGGACCTGCTGCGGCGGCACGGCACGCTGACCTACCACCTCGACGTGTCCCCGGCCCGGCTCGGGTTCCGATCCGAGACGCGGTTGTGGCTGACCGTCTCCCCCGCGCACCTCGCCGAGGCGGGCGCGGCGCTGGCGAGCCACCCCGAGACGTCGTTCGCCGTCGCCACCACCGGCACGACGAACCTCACGGCCATGGTGAACTGCCGCGACGGCCGCGACCTCTACCGCTACCTCACCGACCGCGTTGCCGGGATCCGCGGCGTGCAGACCCTGGAAAGCGCGCCGGTGATCCGCACGGTCAAACGCGCGGGGACACCGCTCAGGCGTCCGGCAGCACGACCGTGAGCCGCCACGAACCGGCGCTGCGGCCGCTCGGGCCGAGTGCGCGCTGCGCGTCCGAAAGCACGCTGCGGATGGCCAGGTACGTCTTGGGTTCGGCCTTGCGCAACGCGTCCGAGCCCGGCCAGATCAGCACGTGCTCCCCCGGTGGCAGCCACGACAGGTCGGTCAGGCAGTCGTAGAGCGCGTCGAGGTTGTGCCCGAAGTGGTCCGGAAAGGACAGTGCTTCGGCGAAGGCGGTCAGCGTGCCGGCCTTGTCGACGGTCGGCCGCGAGTTCACCAGGTGCGGGTACGCGCCCCGGGCGAACGCCTCTTCCGCGGCGGCCTTCGCCTGCTCGTCGGCGCTCATCGGGCCGGGTCCACGACGACGAACGACGCGTAGTGGTCGCCGGTGTAGTACAGCTCGTGCGCCTGCCCGGTGATCAGCCGCCGGGCGCCGCGGTCGGCACTGCCCGGGGTCTTCACCGTGTATTCGTGGTAGTAACCGGATTTCTTACCAGGCAAGCGCTTCTCACGGTTCTCGAACACGACGTCGTCGTTGCGCGGGTAGGGGTAGGGGCCGCCTGCCTCGATCAGCTTCCACGTGTCCGACGCCTGCGGCGGCAGCGTGGAAAGCGCCTTCACCGGCAGCCCGGAGTCCGCGCCCGGCACAGCGGCGCCGCCCTTGGCCGGCGTGCTGCTCTTCGCGGACCCGCTCGCCGACGTACTCGGCGCGGGCGACGGCGAGCCGTCGCCGAGGTTGTCCTTGACCAGCCAGCCCCCCAGCACCAGCACGAGGAGCCCGATCAGCGCGGCGGTGATCCGCCTTCGGTTGAACATGGTGCGCGAGCCTATGCCGACCCGTCGGAGTCGTCGTCACGCCCCGGAGCGAGCCGGCGGGCGAAGAGTCCGACGACCTTGTCGAGCACCCAGGCCGCGGCCAGGCACAGCGGCACGACGACCACCATGACCAGCACGAACTGCACCGGGAACCAGGCCTGGGCGAGCCACAGCTCGACCCCGTCCCACCAGTCGGCAAGCCCGTTGAACACGGTGTGAGCCTACGCGCGCCCTGCTGCCGTTGCGCTTCAGGGGCGGTACGTTGCGAGGCATGTTCGCCGTGTACGCGCAGGAGCCCAACGCCGACAGCCCGCTCGACTCGCTCGTCGTCGGCGAGCGACCCGAACCCGAAGTACCGGACGGCTGGGTCCGCGTGCGCGTCAAGGCGGCCAGCCTCAACATGCACGACCTCTGGACCCTGCGCGGCGTCGGGATCAAGCCGGAGCAGTTCCCGATGATCCTCGGCTGCGACGGCGCGGGCACCCTCGACGACGGCTCCGAGGTCGTCATCCACTCGGTGATCAACGCGCCGGGCTGGCAGGGCGACGACACCCTCGACCCGAAGCGCACGCTGCTCACCGAGAAGCACCAGGGCACCTTCGCCGACCAGGTCGTCGTGCCCGCCCGCAACGTCGTCCCGAAGCCCGCGGCGCTCAGCTTCGCCGAAGCCGCCACCATGGGCACGGCCTGGCTCACCGCCTACCGGATGCTCTTCGTGAAGTCCGGGCTGCGGCCCGGGCAGACGATGCTCGTACAGGGCGCCTCCGGCGGCGTTTCGACGGCGCTGGTCCAGCTCGGCCGCGCGGCCGGGTTCCGGGTCTGGGTCACCGGCCGCACCGAGGAGAAGCGCGCTCTCGCAACGAGCCTCGGCGCGCACCAGGCGTTCGAATCGGGCGCGCGGCTGCCCGAGCGCGTCGACGCCGTGTTCGAGACCGTCGGCAAGGCGACCTGGTCACACTCGGTCAAATCGCTCAAGCCGGGCGGGATCATCGTGGTCTCGGGCTCGACCAGCGGCGCGGACGCGCACGCCGAGCTGCAGCGTGTCTTCTTCCTCCAGCTGCGCGTCGCCGGCTCGACCATGGGCACCCGCGACGAGCTCGCGGATCTGCTCGCCTACCTCGATCTGACCGGTGTCCGGCCGCAGATCGGCGCGGAAATGCCGTTTTCCGAGGCACCCAAGGGGTTCCAGGCGATGCTCGACGGGGACACCGCCGGCAAGATCGTCTTCACCCGCTAGGCCGCTGTGAGCTGGGCGGATCCCTTGATCCATCCGGCCCGGCATTTCGTGAATTCTTGACGTCTTCAGTTCGAGACCTGGTCGTTAGCACCGAAATTCGACCAAAACCCCACCTCCGCCAGGTAATCTTGGAGGCATGACCGCGACGAAGCGGCCCGCGCCGGCTGTCCCGGGCGGCCGGCCCAGTGACGAGGACCCGATCCGGGTCTCCTTCCGGCGCTACGCCGGCGTCCGCACCCGTGTGCTCGAGGTCGGCGACACCGGCCCCGAGCCGGAGGTACCGCGCCGCTCGCTGCGCCGCCGGGCCGCCGCGCCGCACGTCCGGCCCACCGCACCACGTCTGGTGCTCCTGCACGGCTACTGCGACAGCGCCGACACCTGGCGCCCCGCCCTGAAGCAGCTCGCGGCCGCCGGGATCCCGGCGGTCGCGGTCGACCTGCCCGGATTCGGCGACGCCCAGCCGCTGCGGCCGGGCCCGATGCTGCCGCAGCTCGACGCGTTCACCACCGCCGTCGTCCGCGAACAGGCCGTGCTCGGCTCGGTCGTGCTGGCCGGAAACTCCCTCGGCGGCACCATGAGCCTGCGTGCCGCCCAGAACAGCCGCCTGCCGATCTCGGGCGTCGTGTCCATCGCCGCGCCGGGGTTCGTGGACTCGTGGCTGATCCGCACGGTGGCGCGCTACCCGCTGCCGCTGCGGCTGTACTCGTCCCTGCCCGTTCCGGTGCCGGGGTTCCTGGTGCGCAAGGTCGCCGAGCAGCTCGTCCCGCGGCTGCTGTACGCCGACTCGGGCGCGGCCGACGCGACCCAGGTGCAGCGCTTCACCGCGCTCTTCCCGGACTACCGCGCGACCAAGAGCCGGCTGGAAGAGGCCCGGCAGCTCGTCGCCGAGCTCGCCGACGCCTACCGCCTCGACTCGGTCGAGGTCCCGCTGCTGGTCGTCGCGTGCGGCAAGGACAAGCTCGTCACCGCCGCGTCCGGACGGCAGCTGCACACGCTGGTGCCGCACAGCAGGCTGCTGGTCCGCGAGGACTGGGGGCACTGCCCGCAGCTGGACGACCCGGTGGAGGTCGCGGAGCTGCTCACCTACTTCGCGGCGAGCGCGGTCCGGACCACTCAGGCGAAGCGGGCGGCCGCGTCGGCGCCGAAGGCCGTCAGCGAGGACACCGCGGCGGGCTGACGCGCTCAGGCTGTCGGCGCGCCGGGTTGGCGGTAGGTTCCCGCGAGGGCCCGCGATCCGGGCCCTCCACCGACCGTTCGGGAGACGATGATGTCCGCTCCAGGAGGCCTGGGCTCGAGCTCCGGCATCTTCCGGCGCAAGCCGATCGAACAGATCCAGGACAAGGCCGAAGGCGGCCTGAACCGCACTCTGGGACTTTGGCAGCTGACCGCCATCGGCGTCGGCGGCATCATCGGCGCCGGGATCTTCGCCCTCGCCGGCAGCGTCGCGCACGGCGACGACGCGGCGGGCATCCCCGGCGTCGGGCCGGCCGTGCTGATCTCGTTCCTCATCGCCGGGGTCGCCAGCGCCGCGGCGGCGTTCTCCTACGCGGAGTTCGCCGGCCTGATCCCGAAGGCCGGCTCGGCCTACACCTACGGCTACGCGGTGCTCGGCGAGATCGTCGGCTGGTTCATCGGCTGGGACCTGCTGCTGGAGTACACCGCGATCGTGGCGGTGGTGGCGATCGGCATCTCGGGCTACTTCAGCTTCCTGCTCGGCCAGCTCGGCCTCGACCTGCCCGCGTGGATGCTGGGCGCGCCCGGCACCGGGCCCGGCCACAAGGTCGACCTGTTCGCCGCGCTGCTGTGCCTGCTGATCGCGTACCTGCTCAACCGCGGCATCCGCAGCGCCGCCCGGTTCGAGACGGCGATGGTCGGGATCAAGGTCCTGATCGTGCTGGTGGTCATCCTGGTCGGCTTCTTCTACGTCAAGACCGGCAACTACACGCCGTTCGCCCCGGCCGGCTTCGGCGGCGCGGTGACCGGCGCGGCGACGGTGTTCTTCGCCGTCTTCGGCTACGACGCCATGAGCACCGCGGCGGAGGAGTCGAAGGACGCCCAGCGGCACATGCCGAAGGCGATCCTCTACTCGCTGGGCATCTCGATGGTGCTGTACGTGCTGGCCTGCCTGGTGCTGACCGGCATGCAGAAGTACACCGAGATCGACCCGAAGAGCGGGTTCTCGACGGCGTTCAAGTCGGTCGGCCTTTCCGGCCTGGCCACGGTGATCGCGATCGGTGCCATCGTCGGCATCCTCACCGTGCTGTTCACGTTCCTGATGGGCGCCACCCGCGTCGGCTACTCGATGAGTCGCGACGGCCTGCTGCCGCCGTGGTTCGGCAAGACCAACCCGAAGCGCCAGGTGCCGAGCCGGATGACGTGGATCCTCGGGGCTGCGTCCGCGATCATCGCCGGGGTGCTGCCGATCGGCGAGGCGGCCGAGCTGACGAACATCGGCATCCTGCTGGCGTTCGTCGTCGTCTGCGTCGCGGTGATCGTGCTGCGCTACAAGCAGCCGGACCTGCCCCGGACGTTCAAGACGCCGGGGATGCCGGTGGTGCCGGCGATCGGCATCGTGTTCTCGCTCTGGCTGATCACGTTCCTGCAGCCGGCGACCTGGATCCGGTTCGGTGTCTGGTTCCTGATCGGCCTGGTCGTCTACTTCCTCTACAGCCGGCGGCACTCGCTGCTGAACCGCACGGGCGGCTAGCGGATCCGGTCGAGGCGGGCGGCGGCGTCGCGCGCCTCGACCTTCAGCCGTTCGATGATCACGGCGGCCGAGGCGTCGTACGCGAGCGGGTAGGTCTGGCCCGCCCACAGCGAGATCGCTTCCGGGTCCCCGGCCTTCGCCGACGCCTTGCGCACCGGACCCGCCAGGTGGTTGAGCTGCGGGTACGCGGCCGGCGCACCCTCGGAGAGGGCGTCGGTGAACTTGTTGACCAGTCCCCGCGCCGGGCGGCCGCTGAAGGCGCGGGTGAAGGCCGTCTCGCGCTCGGCGAGGGCGAGCGCCTTGCGGTGCGCCTCGGACGTCCCGGCTTCGTCCGCGCGCAGGAAGACGGTGCCCAGCTGGGCGGCGACGGCCCCGGCGGCGAGCACGGCGGCGACGTCGGCCCCGTGCACCAGCCCGCCCGCGGCGATCAGCGGCAGGTCGACCCGGGCGGCGACCAGCCTGAGGAGCGCGAGGACGCCGTATTCCGCGCCGCCGCCAGGTCGGCGCGGGTCGTCGGTGAACAGGCTGCGGTGGCCGCCCGCCTCGAAACCCTGCAGGACGAGCGCGTCGGCACCGAGGTCGGCGGCCCGGGTGGCCGCCTCGGGTGTGGTGACGGTGATGACGATCTTGATGCCGGCGTCGCGGAGCCGGAGGACGTCCGACGGCGAGGGCGGGCCGAAGGTGAACGACACCACGGGAACGCGCTTCTCGAGCACGACGTCCAGCTTCGCGGGATACGCGTCGTCGTCCCACTTCGGCTCGCCGAGCTCGACGTCGTACTCGCGGGCGAACGCCTCCAGCCGGGTTTTGTGGGCCGAGATGTCGGCGCCGGTGTCGAGCTGCGGGACGAAGAGGTTGACGCCGAACGGCCGCCCGGTGAGCTCGGCGGTGCGGTCGATCTGGGCCGTCAACGCCGCGGGCGTGAGCATGCCGGCGGAGAGGAAGCCGAAGCCACCGGCCTCGGACACCGCGGCGACCAGCTCCGGGGTGGTGGGACCGCCGGCCATCGGCGCGGCGACGACCGGGAACGTCAGCTCGTCGAACATGCCACCGAGCGTAGCCCGGACCCGCCCATCCCGCGGACCGCCGGCGAGTCCACCCGGTTTGGTCTAGACCATGCGCGCCGGACCTGCGACGATCCGGGGAGGTGCGACGGCGAGGTCGCGCCCTTCTCGCCAGGAGGTCCCCCGGTGAAGCAGTCCTTCGCGCGGCGGCTCGGCCGCGCACTCGCCGTGCTGGCCCTGATCGGCGCCGGCACGACAGCCGCACACCTCACGCCCGCCGCGGCGGCCACGCCGGCGTTGCAGTCGATCGTGCCGGTGCCGGTCTCGGTGACCCCGGCGGCCGGGGTCGCGTTCCCGCTGGTCTCGACGACCAAGATCGTCACCGAAGCCGGTTCGGCACCGGCCAGGCAGGTCGGCGACTACCTCGCCGGCGTGCTGCGGCCGTCGACCGGCTTCGCGCTGCCGGTGTCCGACGCGCCGGCGTCGGTGCCGTCCGACAGCATCGCGCTGCTGCTCGGCGGCGCGCCCGCGACCGTCGGCGCCCAGGGCTACCAGCTGGTGTCGACGGCGTCATCGGTCACCGTGCGGGCCACTACCGCGGACGGGCTCTTCGCGGGCGTCCAGACGTTGCGGCAGCTGCTGCCGGGGCGCGCGGAAAGCCCGACGGCCCAGCCGGGCCCGTGGAGCATCCCGGGTGCGACGATCGTGGACTACCCGCGCTTCGCCTACCGCGGCGCGATGCTCGACGTCGCCCGCCACTTCCACCCGGTGCCGACCGTCAAGCGGTACCTCGACCAGCTGGCCCAGTACAAGATCAACAACCTCCACCTGCACCTGGCGGACGACCAGGGCTGGCGCATCCAGATCGACAGCTGGCCCCGCCTGACGACGTACGGCGGCAGCACCCAGGTCGGCGGCGGCGCGGGTGGCTACTACACGAAGGCGCAGTACACGGACATCGTGAACTACGCGGCTGCGCGCCACATCACGATCATCCCGGAGATCGACATGCCGGGACACGTGAACGCGGCCCTGGCGTCGTACGCGGAGCTGAACTGCACCGGGGTGGCCCCGGCCCTGCGCACGGACACGGCGGTCGGCTACAGCTCGTTGTGCATCTCGAAGGACATCACGTACACCTTCATCGCGGACGTCCTGCGCGAGCTGGCGGCCCTGACCCCGGGCCCGTACCTCCACATCGGCGGCGACGAAGCATCGGCGACTTCGCAGGCGGACTACCTGACGTTCATGAACAAAGTGCTTCCCCTGGTGGCGGCGACGGGCAAATCGGTGGTGGGCTGGCACGACATCGCCAAGGCGTCCCTGCCGGCTTCGGCGTCGCCGCAGTTCTGGGGAACTTCGACGTCGGACGCGGGGGTGTCGACGGCGGTTTCCCGCGGAAGCAAGGTGATCCTGTCGCCGGCGAACAAGGCGTACCTGGACATGAAGTACAACAGCTCGACGCCCATCGGGCTGTCGTGGGCGGGCTACATCGAGGTCCAGGACGCGTACGGCTGGAACCCGGGAGCGTACCTGTCGGGCGTGGGCGAATCGGCGGTCCGCGGCGTGGAGTCGCCCCTGTGGACGGAAACGGTGGTGACGCCATCGGACATCGACTACCTGGCGTTCCCCCGCCTGGCCGCGCACGCGGAGCTGGGCTGGTCACCGTGGTCGACCCACGACTGGACGGCCTTCCGGACCCGGCTGGGCGCCCAGGCGCCCCGCTGGGTGGCGCAGGGCATCAACTTCTACCGGTCATCGCAGATCGCGTGGGACACGGGCGGGACGACGAACCCGGGCACGTGCGCGGACCCGGCATGGAGCGCTTCGCAGGTGTACACGGGCGGGAACGTGGTGTCCCACAACGGCCACAAGTGGACGGCGAAGTGGTGGACACAGGGCGAGGAGCCGGGAACGACGGGCCAGTGGGGGGTGTGGACCGACAACGGCGCTTGCTGAGCGGGAAATCACCCGGGCTTCTGCTGTTAGTGTTCGGCTGTGCCTGAGCCTTGTCCCATCTGTGCCAAGCACCGCGGTACCGGACCGCTCGCCAGCCCGGTTGTCTGGGCCGATGAGCTCGTCGTCGTGACTCATCGGCCCGGGACCTTTCCCGGATATCTGTTCGTCGAGACCCGGCGGCACGTGGCGAACCTCGATGGGCTCACCGAAGCCGAAGCTCTGGCCGTCGCGCGAGCCGCCTGGGTGGGTGCCCGCGCGCTGCGGGCCGAACTGGATCCCGAGTCCGTGCACTCGGCCATCGCCGGACGGGGGCCGGCGCGGGCTCATTTCCACCAGCACGTCTTCGTGCGGCATCGGGACACTCCCGCCGAGCTCGGGTGGATGGATGTCGACTGGCCCGGCGCGCCTCGCGAGGACGTCACCCTCCTGTGCGGACGGTTATCGCCGCACTTCGGCCGGTGAAGATCGGACCTCCGGGACGTCGGGCGGGCTAGGTTGGAGCGCATGACCGCTGATCTGGAGCAGGTTCGCACGCTGTCGCTGCAGGAACACGGCCTCGCCACCGTCGCCACGACGCGGGCGGACGGCACCGTGCACGCCTCCGTCGTCAACGTCGGTGTCTTCGACGATCCGGTGACCGGTGCGCCGGGTGTCGCCTACGTCGCGGTCGGCAAGGCGCACAAGCTTCTCCTGCTGCGGCGGGCCGGGCACGCGACCGTCACCTTCCGGCGCGGCTGGAACTGGCTCTCCGTCACCGGTGCCACCCACCTCATCGGGCCCGACGATCCCGACCCCGTCTTCGACCCCGCGGGCCTGCCGCAACTGCTGCGTGACGTCTTCATCGCCGCCACCGGCACCCACGACGACTGGGCCGAGTACGACCGGGTCATGGCCGAAGAGCGGCGGGTCGCGGTGTTCATCCGGGCAGACCGGATAATCGGCAATCCCTGACCCCGCCGGCCCCAGGAGTCGTCCCGTTGTCCGAGTCCCCGCCCCGCGTGACCACGCCGGTCAAGGTCCTCGTCGGCTTGCTCGTCGCCGCCGACGCCGGATTCGGCGCGGCGCTCGTCACCGGGCTGGTGCGCGGCCTCTCGCCGTGGCTGATCGGCGGTGCCTACGCGGCGACCGCGCTCGCCGCCGTCCTGGCTTACCGCGTGTCCCGTGCCCGCGACCTCAAGCGCGGCTTCGAGGGCCTGCGCGACCTCACCATCGGCGACGAGGGCATCCGCCTGCCGGCGGGCACGCTCAGCACGCGTCTCGTTCCCTGGCCGGAGATCGCGGAGGTGACCGTCCGGCGTTCGGCCCGCTTCGGCGACGGCTACCTGCGCGACGCCCTCTGGGTCGACCTGGTCACCGGCGGAGGCGTCGAAAGTTCGGTGCAGCGCTACGCGCCGCGCAGCAAGCTCGAACCGGCGCCGCCCGGGCGGAGGCAGTTCGAGCAGACGGCGATCCTCACCCCGGCCCTGTTCGACGCCGTGCTCGACCGGCTCCGGAAGGAACTGCGCCACCGGCAGCTGCACGCCCAGCTCCGCGGGACCCCTCGCATCCGGCCCCACTGACCGGCGCCGCGTCAGCCGAGCCGGCCCAGCAGCTCCCGTGGCACGATCCGCACCGGGAACGGCCGCTCGAGCTCGACCGCCTCGTCGCCCGCCGCCTTGGCCACCTGCTGGTAGTGGCCGTCCGCGTCCAGCTCGAACACGGTCAGTGCGGGCTCCTTCGGATCGATCACCCAGTAGCTGCCGGTCCCGAGCCGTTCGTAGACCGCCTTCTTGGTATTGAGGTCGTGGATCGCCGTGCTGGGCGACAGCACTTCGACCGCCAGCACCGGCGGCGCCGGGAGATCCTTGTCGGTGAAATCTTCGTCCCGGCCAACCAGGATGTCCGGCTGCAGCTCAGTATCGTCCCCCGAGTGCACGGCGAACGGCGCGCCTACCACCTCGAAATCAGTCGGACACGCGGCTTCCAGTACGCCATAGAGCCGGTAGGCGATCTTCTGGTGTCTCAGACCGGGCGCGGGGCTCACGATGAGCACCCCGTCGATGAGTTCGCGGCGTCGGCCATCGTCCGGCATCCCCTCGAGGTCGCGCACCGTCAGGGGGCCCGAATCGGCGGGGTGCTCGATGTCAGCCATGACCGTCATGGTGCTCTCCTTTCGCTCTTCGCACCAGAGGAAACCAGAGAGCACCGACAGAAACCGCATCGAACACGGGTTCGGCGCCCATATTCACGCGTAGGCGTGAATATGGGCGCCACTGTCACATCAATGGAACAGTTACTTCTTGTTCTTGCCGGAGTCCTCAGTGGACAGTGCGGCGACGAAAGCCTCCTGCGGAACCTCGACCCGGCCGACGGTCTTCATCCGCTTCTTGCCTTCCTTCTGCTTCTCCAGCAGCTTGCGCTTACGCGAAATGTCACCGCCGTAGCACTTCGCGAGCACGTCCTTGCGGATCGCGCGAATCGTTTCGCGGGCGATGATCCGGGCGCCGATGGCGGCCTGGATGGGCACCTCGAAGTTCTGCCGCGGGATCAGTTCGCGGAGCCGGTTCACCATGCGGTTGCCGTAGTTGTAGGCGTCGTCCTTGTGCACGATCGCGGAGAACGCGTCCACACCCTCGCCCTGCAGCAGGATGTCCACCTTGACCAGGTCCGCCGCCTGCGTGCCGGCCTCTTCGTAGTCCAGCGACGCGTAGCCGCGCGTCCGCGACTTCAGCGTGTCGAAGAAGTCGAAGATGATCTCGCCCAGCGGCATGTTGTAGCGCAGCTCGACCCGGTCCTCGGACAGGTAGTCCATCCCGAGCAGCTGACCGCGCTTGTTCTGGCACAGCTCCATGATGGTGCCGATGAATTCCGACGGCGCCAGGACGCTGACCTTGCTGACCGGCTCGAGCACCTTGTCGATCTTGCTCCCGGTCGGCCAGTCCGAGGGGTTGGTGACGTGGATTTCCTTGCCGTCGTCCAGCACCACGTCGTAGACGACGTTCGGCGCCGTCGAGATCAGGTCGAGGCCGAACTCGCGCTCGAGCCGGTCGCGGGTGATCTCCAGGTGCAGCAGGCCGAGGAAGCCGCAGCGGAAGCCGAAGCCCAGCGCCACCGACGTCTCCGGCTCGTAGTCCAGGGCGGCGTCGTTCAGCTGGAGCTTGTCCAGCGCCTCGCGCAGCTCGGGGTAGTCCGAACCGTCGACCGGGTACAGGCCCGAGTAGACCATCGGCTTCGGCTCGCGGTAGCCCGCCAGCGCTTCCTTGGCGCCGTTGCGCTCGGACGTCACCGTGTCGCCGACCTTCGACTGACGGACGTCCTTCACACCGGTGATCAGGTAGCCGACCTCGCCGACGCCGAGGCCCTTGCTGGGCTTGGGCTCCGGCGAGATGATCCCGACCTCCAGCAGCTCGTGCGTGGCGCCGGTGGACATCATCTTGATCTTTTCGCGCGGCGTGATCTTGCCGTCGACGACGCGGATGTAGGTGACGACGCCGCGGTAGGTGTCGTACACCGAGTCGAAGATCATCGCGCGGGCGGGCGCGTCGGCGTCACCCTGCGGTGCCGGGACCGACTTCACGACCTCGTCGAGCAGCGCGCCGACGCCCATGCCGGTCTTGGCCGAGACCCGCAGCACGTCGTCCGGCTCGCAGCCGATGATGTGGGCCAGCTCACCCGCGTACTTGTCGGGGTCGGCCGAGGGCAGGTCGATCTTGTTGAGCACCGGGATGATCTGGAGGTTGTTCTCCAGCGCGAGGTAAAGGTTGGCCAGCGTCTGGGCCTCGATCCCCTGCGCCGCGTCGACCAGCAGAACGGCGCCTTCGCACGCCTCCAGGGCCCGGGAAACCTCGTAGGTGAAGTCGACGTGGCCGGGGGTGTCGATCATGTGCAGGACGTGGTCCTGCCCGTCGACCTTCCAGGGCAGCCGGACGTTCTGCGCCTTGATCGTGATGCCGCGCTCGCGTTCGATGTCCATCCGGTCGAGGTACTGAGCGCGCATGGCCCGCTCTTCCACGACGCCGGTGAGCTGCAGCATGCGGTCGGCCAGGGTGGACTTGCCGTGGTCGATGTGCGCGATGATGCAGAAGTTCCGGATGAGCTCCGGAGGCGTGAAGGTCGTGTCGGCGAACGTCGTCACTCGAATGAGTCCTCGGAAAGTCGGGGATGGCCACCTCTATGGTCCCATGGCCCTCCGGGTGCGGGTGGGGGTCATCCCCGATGCGGGCTTTTGCGATCCGTGGTGCCCTCGAAGTATGAGTACTCCGCACCAGCCGGCACTCCCTCCCCCGCCGGAGACCAGCGGGTTCGCCCGCGTCCTCGACCGGACGTTCGGTCACCCCTCCGGCGCGCTCGGCCGCCTCGGCGGTTGGGTCATGGCCCGGGGCAACGCCGCCACCGAACACCGCGTCGTCGACCTCGCGAAGATCGAGCCCGACGAAACCGTCCTGGTCGTCGGCCCCGGCCCCGGCGTCGGCTTGGAAGCCGCCGCGCGCCTGGCCGGGCGCGCCGTCGGCGTCGACCCCTCTCTCGAGATGCTCGCGCTGTGCCACGAGCGCTGCGGCGACCGGGCCGAGCTGCGCGAAGGGTCGGCGGCGCACACCGGCGAGCCCGGCGAGTCCGTCGACGTCGTGCTGAGCGTGAACAACGTCATGCTGTGGGAAGACCGCGCGGCCGGGTTCGCCGAGCTGTTCCGGGTCGTGCGTCCCGGCGGCCGGCTGCTGCTGTCCGCGCACGAGAAGTGGCTGCCCGTGAGCAGGCACGTCCTGGCCGACGAAGCCGCCGCCGCGGGCTTCGCCGACCTGCAGACCTGGACCTGGGAGCCGCCGGGGTTCGCCGCGCTCGCCGCGCAGCTGCGCGCCGTCAAGCCCGCTTAGCGGGTGTCCGTGCGGATCGGGTGGCCCTCCGGCACCTCGACCAGCACGATGCGCGTGCCGTCCGGATCGGCGATCCAGGCCTCGTCGAGGCCCCAGGGCTCGCGCTGGGCGTCCCGCACCGGCTTCAAGCCCCTCGCCTCGAGATCGGCCAGGGTGCCGGCGAGGTCCCGGACCTGCAGCCAGAGCACCAGATCGGGCGACGAGCCCGTCTCGCCCGCACCGGAGACCTCCAGGGAGCCGTGGCCGAGGAAGAACACGGTGCCGCCGGGGAATTCCCGCTCGACGGCCAGGCCGAGGGTGTCGCGGTAGAACGCCGTGGACGCGGCGACGTCCCGCGGGCGGATCAGCAGCCGGCTCTTCAGGATCTCCATCCGACCATCCCTACCGGACGGGCTCAGGCGGCCGCAATCGCGGCGATGCCGGACAGCACGATCACCGACCCGGCCAGCCGCCGCACGGCGTCACGTTCGCCCAGGACCAGCCACGCGGCGAGGCCGCCGAGCACGATGCTCAGCTCCCGGGCGGGCGCGACCAGGCTGACCGGCGCCATGGTGAGGGCGAACAGCACGAGGATGTAGGCGATCGGCGACAGGACCGCGACGAGCAGGACCTCGCGGCGCTGCTCCCGCCAGATCCGCGACACTTCGGCACGATCGGCCAGGGCGCCCGGCACGAGCAGCACGCTCTGCAGGACCGAGCCGAGGCCGAAGTAGATCACCGGCGGCACGCCGAGACCGGTCACCGAGTGCGCGTCCCAGAGCGTGTAGCCGGCGATGACGGCCCCGGTCAGCAGGCCGTAGAGAATCCCGGCTTTCACCGCGCGGGGGTCGTCCGCCTTGCGGCCGGTGCTGATCACCAGCACTCCGGCGACGACCAGGAACGCGCCGAGCAGGCCGAGCGGGCCGGGCCGCTCGCCGAGCACCAGGACGGCGGCCAGCACCGACAGCAACGGCCCGGTGCCCCGCGCGACGGGATAGACGACGGAGAGGTCACCGACGCGGTACCCCCGCTGCAGCACGACGCCGTAAGCGACGTGCAGGACGGCGGTGACCGCGGCGGCGAGCAGCCAGCTCCACTGTGGAGGGTGGTTTTCGACGACGAGCAGCACGATCGTGACCGGAAGCAGCAAGACGGCACCGGCCGTGTAGTAGAGCCAGACGAACTGGGTGCCCCCGGAGGAGATCCGCTTGGCCGCCAGGTTCCACGCGGCGTGCACGACGGCGGCGACGAGGACGAGGGACAAGGCGGTGGCGTTCACGGGACCCCTTCGGGTGGTGGGGCGCGCCCCCAACCCCCGCCGGCCGGCGGTTTGACCCACACGATAAAGAACCCGCCGCCGGGCCCCCCCCCGGGTGGGCGCCGGGACCGGCCCCCCCGCGC
>NZ_JBHVXZ010000069.1:0-53527 GCF_042881395.1 Amycolatopsis sp. NPDC058278
GGTCGAACCGGATCGAACCGGTGCTGGCGACGATGATGAAGCTGCCCAGGCCGAGCTGGGAACCGGCCAGGAACTCGACGCTGACGACGGCGATCAGCGAGATGGTCGCCGACAGCCGGACGCCGGTGAAGACGAACGGCGCGGTCTGCGGCAGCGCGACCGACGTCAGGATGCGGAACCGGCTGGTCCCGCACGCGCGGGCGGTCTCCATCAGCACCGGGTCGATTTCGCCCATGCCGTAGATCGTGTTGAACATGATCGGCCACAGCGAGGCGTAGACGGCGAGGGTGATCTTCGCTTCGGGCCCGGAGCCGATCACCAGCAGCACCAGGGGAACCAGCGCGGTGATCGGGATCGGCCGGAGGAACTCCACGATCGCGGCGGTGGCCGTGCGCAAGGCCGGGACGCTGCCCAGCAGGAGCCCGGCGGGTACGCCGACCGCGATCGCGACGACGATGGCGATCAGCCAGGCCAGCATGGTCGCGACGATGTCCCGGATGAACTCGGGGTCGCCCAGCAGATCCCCGACGGTGACCAGCACGACGCTGGGCGGCGGGGTGAACGTCTTACTGACCAGGCCGACCTGGACGACAACCTCCCAGAACAGGAGGAAGCCGACCAGGCCGGCCAGGCCGCGAAGCAGTTTCTTCACGTCAGTTGGTCGCCTGCGGGGCGATCATCGGCGCGGCGTCGACCTTGCTGGTGATGACGCCCATCTGCAGCAGCAGGTCGGGCACCCGCTGCAGGCGCCGGGCGTCCAGGACGGAGCCGTAGCCGGGCAGGGTGAGCAGCTTGGCCGTGTCTTCGTCGATCTTCGCGTACTTGACCAGCAGCGGTTCGACCTTCGAGCGGTCGTTGATCGCGTCGCTGGTGGCCTTCTTCATCGCCCGCTGGAAGGCCGAGAGGGTCTTCGGGTTCGCCTGCACCCACTTCGCCGTCGAGCCGTAGCCGGTCAGCGGGAAGTCCTGGCTGGCGCCGGTGTTGATGTCGATGACCGGCGTCGCGCCGACCGTCTTCGCCGCCTGCGTGAGCATCGGCTCCGGCATGTAGGCCGCGTCCACCTGGTTGTCCTTCAGCGCCGCCGCCATGTTCGGCAGCGGGATCAGGGTCCACTTGACCCCGTTGAAGTCGACGCCGTGGTCCTTCATGACGGACTTGGTGAGGATGTCGGACGCGGTGTTCATGGCGGTGATCGCGATCCGCTTGCCCTGGAGGTCGTTGACCGTCTTCACCGGCGAGGTCGGCACCGTGACGATCGCGTTGCTCTTCGCGTTGACGGACGTGCCGTCGGCGACGAGCTGGATGTCCGCGGCGCCCTTGCTCTTGGCGACGAAGAACGGCGTGTAGGTCGAGAGGGCGATGTCCGCTTCGCCGGAGATCGCCTTCTGCATCGACTCCTGCCCGCTCTTGGCGACGATCTGCTCGACCTCGAGACCCTCGGCCTTGAAGTAGCCGCCGTCTTGGGCCAGCCAGAACGGACCGAGGTCCGTGGTCGGCATGATGGAGACCTTGATCTTCGACTTCTCCAGGCCGCCCCCGTTCGACGAGGCGTTCGAGCTGTCCGAGCCGAGCGCACTGCAGCCGGTGAGGGCCGTGGCGGCTGCGACGGTGAGGGCGAGCCCGAGCGCGGCGCGGCGAGTGCGAACCCGGCCACTGCTCATGGCGTTTCCAAGCAAGGCCTGCTCCTTGAAGAAAGTGACGGTTCGGGAACCGATTCCGGTGGAAGTGCGTGACTCATTCTCGGAAGTCACGCGGCCACTGTAGAGAACGTGACAGCTTGCTCACAATGGGTGGAATCACTACCTGACCGAGTGGCGCACGTCACTCTTTCGGCCTCTGGTCTAGACCCACTGCTCCACTCGCCGTAGCTGTTCACCCAGCGTAGGGTGGGGTTCCTGAATTCGCGACGGCTGCTGTGCGTCGACTGAGCGAACGCTGTGCAAGATTGAGTGGGTCCTGTCGGGAGGGTTACATCTTCCCCGGCCGTTCGCTACCCTCTGCACCTGCGGGGAGGTATCAACCTCCGATGTAGTGAGAGAGAGTGCCTGGATGGCCGATCAAGAAGTCCCGCTTCGGTGTACCAGCACACACTGTGCTTTTCCTGAGAGAATCTTCCCCGCAAAGACCACTGCCTGGCCGGGCACAACCGCCGCGCCGGTGGATTAGGCCGACCAACAGACCGATGCAGGACCAGCGCAGGGACCCGACCGTGATGCTCGAGCTGAACCGATTCCGTCCGGCTGGACGGGGTTCAGGTACCTCCAGTGCCGACACTGGAGACGATCTTTTCACCCGTACGGGTAGCGTCTTGCGCTGGGCTCCTTCCGATGGGCCGGAGCGCCGGAACGCCGGGAGCGTGCAGACGAGTGGCTGAGGAGAACGCGATGCGCCCTGGCGGGCGCTGGACCGACCAGGGTTTCCCGAGCACGAACGATGATGGTGGAGCGGCGGTGCCGAACGAAGACGCCGCGGGGGTGGGAGGGGCCCCTGCGCAGTCGCCCGGAGCGGATCCGGGCCGGAAGACCGGGCTGTTCTCCGGCATGCGTGACTGGCGGCTGCGGTCCAAGCTGGCCGCGGTCCTGATCATCCCGACCCTGACCGCGCTCGCGCTGGGCGCGGTGCGCGTGGTCGACGACGCCCGCGAGGCGGCCGAGTTCCAGCGCACCGCCGACCAGGTGGCGTTCGCCGTCAAGGTCACCACAGTGGTGCACGAGCTGCAGAACGAGCGCTCGCTGTCCGTTGCGCGGATCTCGTCGCAGAACCAGCTGCTGCAGACCGGGCTCGACTCGCAGATCGCGAAGGTGGACCGCGAGGTCCAGGACCTGCGCGACGCGGCACGCACCCTGGACTACGACGACCAGGCGACCAAGGACCGCTACACCCGCGGTCTCCAGCGCCTCGACGCCCTGCGTCCGCTGCGGGCGGCGTTCAACACCTCCAACAGCCTGCCCGACATCACGGTGCTCACCGCCTACTCGGGCATCGTCGACTCGCTCATCGAGCTCGGCCGCGAGGTGACCACCGCGGTCACCGACCGGGACGTGCTGCGGCTGGGCACGAGCACGCAGGCGGTCAGCGAGGCCAAGGAGTTCACCACCCGCTCCGACGCCGAGCTGCAGATCGCCGCGTTCCGCGGCAACTTCCCCGGTGACCTGCTGGACCAGACGCGCGCGTCGGCGTCCAGCGCGGACGCCTCCGTCGCGGCCTTCCTCGCGAACGCCGACGACGACCAGCGCCAGCTCTACAACGACACGTACTCCGGTCCGGAGGTCGACGACCGGCGCCGGATCCAGACCTCGGCGTTCTCCTTCGCGCAACTGGGTGACCCGCCGAACATCGACACCACCGCGCTCGGCAAGGACAGCACCGTGTCGGCCGACAAGCTGCACGCGGTCGAGTCGAACCTGCTGGCCCAGCTCAAGACCCGCGCCGACGACCTCGCCACGCAGAAGGTGAACTCGGCCTGGGTCGGCGGTGCCGTGGTGCTCGCCGCGCTGGCGGCCGCGATCGCGCTGATGCTCGTCGTCGCCCGCCTGATGCTGCGCCCGCTGCGGGTGCTGCGGAAGAGCGCGCTGGACATCGCCTACACCCGGCTGCCCGAGACCGTGCAGGGGATCCTGGACGACCCGGACCCCGTCGGCGCCTCGAAGCGAGCCGTCCAGCCGGTGCCCGTCAACACCCGCGACGAGATCGGCGAGGTCGCGCGGTCGTTCGACATCGTCCACGAACAGGCCGTCAAGATGGCCGCCGAGCAGGCCCTCCTGCGCGAGAACGTCAACGGCATCTTCGTGAACCTGTCCCGCCGGTCGCAGCGGCTGGTGGAACGCCAGCTCGGCGTCATCGACCGGCTCGAGGCCGACGAGCAGGACCCGGACCACTTGGCCAGCCTGTTCGAGCTCGACCACCTCGCGACGCGGCTGCGGCGCAACGGTGAGTCCCTGCTGGTGCTCTCCGGCGCCGGCCTGGCCAAGTCGGTGCCCAAGCCGGTGCCCGCCGCCGACGTCATCGGCGCCGCGGTGTCGGAGATCGAGCAGTACGCCCGGATCGAGGTCGGCATCGTGCCCGACGTCGCGGTCCAGGGCCTGGCGATCCACGACCTCGTGCACGTCCTCGCCGAGCTGCTCGACAACGCGACCTACTTCTCCGAGCCGGAGACGAAGGTCATCGTGCGGGCCGTGGTGACCCGGCGCAAGGCGCTGGCCATCCAGGTCACCGACCACGGTGTCGGCATGAGCGAGGAGCGGCTGGCCGAGGTCAACGCGCGCCTGGCCGACCCGCCGGACCTGGACGTGTCGGTGACCCGGCGAATGGGCCTGTACGTGGTTTCGCGGCTGGCCAAGCGCCACGGCATCGAGGTCCGGCTGCGCGAGAACGAGGACATCGAGGGTGGCGTGATCGCCCGGGTCGTCGTCCCGGCCGAGCTGCTGACCCAGCTCCGCCCGGGCATGCAGCGGCAGACCCCGCCGCCGGCGAACCGCTCCGAGACGTCGATGTCGATGCCGAGCATCCCGATCCCGGCCGCACGCTCGGACTTCGACCAGACGCAGTCGTTCGCGCAGACGCCGCCTTCGGCGCCGCCACCGCCCCCGGTGCACGAGCCGGTGCCGAACCAGGGCGGCCTGGTGCCGCTCGACCAGCCGATCAGCCTGGACGACCTGGTCAGCGGCGGCCGCGCGGCAGGCCCGTTCCTGTCGCCGGACCTGCCGAAGCCCGAGACGCCGGCCTGGCCGACCGCCGAGGACCTGGCGCCGCTGGCGCCTTCGTCGAACGGCGACGGGGCCAGCTCGCGGGCCGCCGACACGCAGTTCGCGCCGCTGGTGCTGCCCAAGCGCGAGCCGAAGTTCGTGCCGCCGGAGGAGCCACCCGCGCCGCCGCCACCCGCGAACGAGGTGGGTTCGTCGGCGCTCGAAGACGATGTACCCACCCGGCGGTTGCCGATCTACCAGTCGGTGCTGTCACGCTGGTTCAGTGAAGGTGACGACGCGGCAGCCGACCCGGTGCCGACGCAGAGCGAGGGCGAAGACCCCAACCTGCCGCCGCTCACCGGTACCGACGAGCAGCCTGCCCCGCCGCCGCCCGCGCCGGCCGAGCCGTCCCGTGACGAGCTCCAGCCGACCGCGGCGACCCGGCACCCGCTCCTCCCGGCCGACGACGGCTGGCACAGCGCCTCCGACGACGGCTGGCAGGCGGCGCAGTCGCTGCTCGAGTCCAAGAACGAGGAGATCACCCCGGCCGGGCTGCCGAAACGCGTCCCGAACGCCTACCTGGTGCCGGGGTCGATCAGCAGTCCTTCGGTCGACGCGCCGCCGCAAAACAGCTTCGCGGACAACACCGCGGGGATGCCCGGAACGGGTGCGATCACCCGCTCGGCGTCCGCGGCGCGGAGCCGGATGGCAAGCTTCCAACGGGGCTACACCTCGGGACGGCACGCCTTGAAGGAACTCCCGGCCGAAGAACAGCTGCAAGGCAGCAGGGTTCCGGGGCGTGGCAACACCACAGACAGCAGTGAGGAGTGAAAGTGACACGGGCGGGTGCAATGCAGCCGGGTGGCTCCGCGCAGCCGAACGGCCAGGCGCATGCCAAGGCGAACAATGCCGGCAGCTTCGCTTGGCTGATCACGGATTTCGTGCACCGGGTGCCCGGCGCGGCCCACGCGGTCGTGGTGTCGGCCGACGGCCTGCTCCTGGCGGCCTCGCGGGGTCTGCCGAAGGACCGGGCGGACCAGCTGGCCGCGGTGGCGTCGGGGCTCACGAGCCTCGCGCGCGGCGCGGCCAAGGTGTTCGAAGGCGGGACGGTGGCGCAGACCGTCGTCGAAATGGCGAACGGCTTCCTCTTCCTCATGTCGGTTTCCGACGGTTCGTGCCTGGCGGTCCTCGGTTCGCCGGAGAGTGACATCGGCTTGGTCGTCTACGAGATGACCTTGCTGGTGGAACGGGTCGGCCAGCAGCTGACTCCGGAGATGCGGGCGCAACTGCAGGGTGCGGCCGTCCGCCGCTGAGGACCTGGGAACCGAGGAGAGAGCCGTGGACGACGGGCGCTTGAGGGGTGAAGGGCGGCTCGGTGACGACTTCTCCGGCGGGTGGTCCGACCAGTCGGACGACGGCCGGGAAGACTGGCAGTCGTTCCGGGACCGCGTCGACCGCGAGTGGCGCGCGCGGCGGGTGCAGGCCTCCGACAGCGACCCCGTGCGGGAGCCGCCGAACTGGCTGACCGACAGCAACGCCGGGCAGGAACCGCTCCGGCCGATCGCCGGGGGCACCGAGTACCGCGACCGCCTGCTCGGTGGTCCGGGCGCGGAGCTGTTCGGCGGTTCGAGCGGGCCGCTGTACGACGCGCACGAGTTCGCCGCGTACAGCGCCGAGCGGGACTTCTCGTCGGGGCCGGACTCCGGGGAGCTGGCCGCGGCGCTGCCGCGGCAGGCCCACCAGGAGTACGTCGACGAGCCGCCGGCGACGGAGATGGAGACTTCGGGCCTGGTCCGGCCGTACTTCCGGACCCGGGGCCGGACGAAGGCGACGCTGGACCTGGCCATCGAGGCGTTGATTTCGACCAGTGAGCAGGGCCGGATGCTCGACCGGGTCCGGGTGCCCGAGCACCGGTCGATCTGTGACCTGTGCCTCGACACCAGGTCGGTGGCCGAAGTGGCGGCGCTGCTGCGCCTGCCGCTCGGCGTGGTGCGGGTGTTGATTGGTGACGTGGCGGGCCTCGGGCTGGTGCTGGTGCACTCCAGCAGCCCGACCGTGGGCGACCGCCCGAGTATCGAGTTCATGGAAAGGGTGCTCAGTGGGCTTCGGAGAATTTGACTCCGACGCGAACGCGCCGCAGGTGACGGGTCCGACCTCGTCGGCCAAGATCGTGGTCGCCGGCGGGTTCGGTTCGGGGAAGACAACGATGGTCGGGGCGATCTCGGAGATCGACCCGCTGACCACCGAGGCCATGATGACCGAGGCCAGCGTCGGACACGACGACACCTCGGCGACGCCGAACAAGACCACCACCACCGTGGCGATGGACTTCGGGCGCATCTCGCTGGACTCGGACCTGGTGCTGTACGTCTTCGGCACCCCGGGTCAGCACCGGTTCTGGTTCATGTGGGACGACCTCGCGGTCGGCGCCATCGGCGCGGTCGTGCTGGTCGACACGCGGCGGCTGGCCGACGCGTTCCCGTCGATCGACTTCTTCGAGAACCGGAAGCTGCCCTACGTCGTGGCCATCAACTGCTTCGACCGGCTGCTGCACCACCAGATCGAGGACGTCCGGCACGCGCTGACCATCGCGCCGTCGGTCCCGATCATGGCGTGCGACGCGCGGGAGCGCGAGTCCGCGAAGCAGGTGTTGATCTCGGTCGTCCAGCACGCGATCGCGCACGATTCGGCGCTGCGCGCGGGATAGCCCATGACGCCCCGATCCGGATGCGGCCGTTGGAGTGAACTCCGCGTGCTTCACCCACTTCGGGGAGTGCTGTCACCGTCCGGAGGAGTAGCCGGCCGGGGCGGTCCGCCGGCGCCGGCGAGCGTGGTGCCCGCCTGGGCTGGTCGCACCCGGGCTGACCTGCGTGGACAGCCCACGGGTGCGAGCCGTGGGCGACGCCGTGGTGCGTCCCCCGGATGGGGGAGGCAAGCCGGGCTGCCGCGGAACTCGGCCGGGTGCACACGTAGGGTGCGCAGCGGCCGGCCGGTGGCGGGCTCGACACCACCGGCGGTGCGAATACGCTTTACCGTGGCGTCGCCGACCGGCCGTGCCGGGCGCTCCGGGGTGCGGCGGGCGACGCCGCACGAGCAAGGAGGAGCAGGAGTGACGGCTTCCGGCCAGGGCACGTTCGGCTGGCTCATCACGGACTTCGTCCGCCGGGTACCCGGTGCCGCGCACGCCGTTCTGGTGTCCGCGGACGGGTTGCTGCTGGCACCGTCGGAGGGGCTGCCCCAGGAACGTGCCGAGCAGTTGTCGGCGGTGGCGTCCGGGTTGATCAGCCTGACGGCGGGGGCGGCGCGCTGCTTCGAAGCGGGCGGCGTCAACCAGACCGTGGTGGAGATGGAGCGCGGCTACTTGTTCTTGATGTCCGTTTCGGACGGTTCGTCGCTGGCGGTGCTCGCCGCGCCGACGTGCGACATCGGCACGGTCGCCTACGAGATGACCCTGCTCGTCGAGCGGGTCGGCCAGCAGATCACCCCCGAGCTGCGCGCCCAGCTCCAGGGCGGCGTGCGTGGGTAGGGCGAGATGAGGATTTCGGGATTCGACGATCCGGACTCCAGCGGCTGGGACGCACTGCACCGCGGCACCGAGCGCGAGGGTTTCGATTCGCCCAGCAAGTTCGACATGTCGACGCTGTCGATGATCATGCCCAAGCGCAAGCCGTCCCGCCCCCAGCCGGACCCGCAGGGCTACACCGACGAGGACACCCGCGAGTGGGGCTCATCGGCCGACGACGACGATTACGAGGCTTCCTCGCCGGACTTCGCGGGCGACGATGACGACCGCGACGAGCCGACGGGCCGCCGCGCCAGGCGCTCGACTTCGCGGGAGTACGCCGCAGCCGATCAAGCCCGCCCGGAACCCCGGGCCCTCCCCGGCCGGCGCTCGGCGGAGTACACCGCCGGCGGTCACGACCGCGGTGAGTCCGCGGGTTACCGCAGCGAGCACTCGCCTGAGTTCGGCGACGAGCCCGCCCGCCCGGCGTTCGGCGGCTACCAGGGCTCGCGCTCGCCGGAGTTCGGGCGCGACGACTACGCCCGTCCGGAATCCGCGGGCCACCAGGGCTCGCGCTCGCCGGAGTTCGGCGACGAGGCCGCCCGCCCGGCCTTCGGTGGCTACCAGGGCCGCCGCTCACCTGAGTTCGGCGACGACTACCCCCCTCCGGAACCCCTGGGCTACCAGAGCACGCACTCGCCGGTGGTGGCCGAGGACGGCTACGACCCCGTCGAACCTGAGTGGCAGGACGGGGACAGGTTCGAGCCGGAACCTCCGCCGCTGGAGCCGGCGTGGACCCCGCCGCGGGGTGCGCGGCCGCCCGCTCCGCCGCGGCCGCCGGTCCACCACCCGCCCGCCCCGCGGCCGCCCGCGCCGCGCCCGCCCGCCCCGGTGTCGCGGCCCGCGTACCCGGCGACCCCGCCCGCACCCGTGTCGCGGCAGGCGGCGCCCCCGCCCGCGTGGAGCCCGCCGCCCCCCGCCGGCTGGACGCCCCCGCCGGACCCCGAGACCCGCTGGATCCCGCACCCGGAACCGTGGGAGGACCCGGCCTGGAACGAGCCGGCCCGGGTGGCCAGCCCGGTGCCTGTCGCGTCGTCGGGGTCGCGGGTCCGCCCGTACACCCGCACCGGCGGCCGCACGCGGTCCGACCACAACCTGGCGCTGGAGGCGCTGGTCTCGACGTCCGACGACGGGCGCCGCTACCGCGGGGTCCGCTCGGTCGAGCACCGCCGGATCTGCGACCTGTGCCTGGACACGCGGTCCGTGGCGGAGATCGCCGCGCACCTGCGGCTGCCCCTGGGCGTGGTGAAGGTGCTGGTCGGCGACATGGCCGACATCGGCCTGGTGCTGATCCACCAGACCGAGCTGATCCTCGGCGACCGGTCGTCCCGCGAGTTCATGGAACGCGTCCTGGCCGGCCTGCGCGCCCTCTAAGCCGGGGTGAGGTCGAGGGTCAGGGTGTTGCCGTCACCCGGCACGAACCCGTTGATCAGCGGCGTCGCCGAGCCGCAGTTCTCGAAGGCGCCGATCGCGTAGGTCGATTCGAGCCGGCCGCCCTTGCCCACGGCGAAATCGTCCGAGGTCCACTCGGTCGTCACCGGCTCGGTCGTACCGCACTCCGCGCCGACGTCGTACGGCACCCCGTTGACGCGGACGTCGGAGAGCGCCACCGGCCAGGCCGCCGAGCCGGAGAAGCCGCCGGTCACCGAGCCCTCGGCGTGGCCGGGGCCGAACGTGACGGTTCCGCCGACCCGGCCCACGCCCGGCACCGACCGGGTGACCTCGACCGGCGGCAGCGTGATCGTGCCGGCGAAGCTGCCCCGCCCAAGGTCCAAGGCGAGCTTCCCCGGCCCGAGATCGAGGTCTGCGTCCGGCTTCGCGATGTGCGTGGTGCCGGTGACGGTGTACTCGGAGTGGCCGGGCGGCGCGGCCGCCACCGCGGTTCCGGCTCCGCCCAGCACCGTTGCCGCGGCCAGCGCGGTCACGCGTGTTCCCCGCTTCATGCACCACGCTTACCACCGGCCCGAAGCAGTCCGGCGGGGATTCACCGGATCCGGCGTCAGTCCTCCACGAGCGCGGCGGACGTGATGCGGTGCAGGGAGTAGCGCTCGTTGTTGTCGCCTTCGAGCACCCCGCCGCCGACGCGCACGGGCCGGACGACGCGCTGGCTCGCCGTCCCCCGGGAGTCCACGAACCCGATCCACACCTCGCGGCGCTCCAGCGTCGCGCGGGACAGCAGTTCCAGCGTCGCCGACGTGTCCGCGCCGCCCCCGACCGGCGCCCGCACGGCGGAGCCGCGGCGGCGGGCCGAAGCCGCGTCGCCGGCGCGGAGGTTGGAGACGATCCGGGCTGCCTGGTCCTCCGTCAGCACCGCCTGCTCGCCCGGGCTGCGGCGCGCCGCCCGTGCTTTCGCCGGCAGCCGGCGGCCGCCGGGCCGGATGTCGACCACCCGGCCGTCCGGACCCTCCGCCGCCGGGGCGAACCCGGCGCCGCGCAGCGCCGCGAGGACCTCGTGCAGCGGGTCCGGGCTGATCACGACCGTCGGCGCGATGAGCCGCAGTGCGTGCTCCGCCGCGACCGGGTGGGCCAGCACCTCGGCCAGCAGCGCTTCGTCGTCGCACCGCAGGAACGACGCCGCGACGCCGCCGCGCAGCCGTCCGTGCCGCCGGGCGACGTCGTCGATCAGGTAGCTCAGCCCCTGCGGCACCGGCGTCGCCGACTTCGACTTGAACAGCGCGTGCAGCTCGTCGGCCGTGCGGCCGGTGTCCAGCGCGCGCCGCACCGAGCCCTCGGTGATCCGGTAGACCGTCGCGTGCCCCGCCGACTCGACGTCGGCGGCGGCCGAGATTTCGGCCGCCAGCTCCGGTTCCAGCGGCCCCGGCGCGACGACCGTCAGGTCGGCCTGCAGCAGCACGCGGTCCACCGGCGCGGGCAGCGCGTCCAGGATCGCCTCGACCGCGCCCGGCCGGTCGTCGGCCAGCAGCGCCCGCGTCGCCGTCGTGACGCCGCCGAGCCCGACGATGCCCAGCGCGCTCGCTTCGGCCATCGTCCAGCGGACGGTCTCGTCCCGCAGCCGCCCGCCCCGCCGAGGGGCTCGCCAGGCCAGCACCGCGACGAGCTCGTCGACGCTCTTCACGCCCGCCCCGCGCGGCAGGTCGGCCAGTGCGGTGAGGATCCGCCGCCGGGCGACCGGGGCCAGCGGGCGGCGGAGGTCCTCCGACAGCGGCGGGATCGGCTTGTCCTTGGCGTCGCGCCCGCCGGCCAGCCCCGGCAGGCGCGGCAGCTCCAGCCACGCCTGGGCGAGCGTCATCCACCGCTGCGCGGTCGGCGACGCGAGCCACGAGTCGGTCAGCGTCGTCGGCACCCACTCGGGCACGCTCGCCTCACTGTCGGCGACGAGCCCGGCGCCCACGGCCAGTTCGGCCAGCAGGATGGCCTGGGTGTCGTCGATCTCCAGGTCCTTGGCGAGCTTCTTCAGCTCCCGGACACCGAGGCCGCCCGACTTGAGCACCGGCGGCGGGGCCGCCGACCACGCGCGCAGCAGGGCTTCGGTGTGGCGCAGGAACTCCATCGCCTCACCGGCCGCCGCCTCGTCCAGAATGGACGGTTGATGCGGGTGAACCGGCAGTTCGGGCTCGGTGAGCGTGCCGGGCGCGAACGCCCCGCCGCGCACCGCGATGCCGAGCTCGCGCGGCAGCTCGACGGTCTGATCGTCACGCCGCAGCAGCAGGCCGCGGGCGAGCAGCTTCTGCACCGGCGTCCCGGCCTTCTCGAGCGGGAGGTCCAGCCCGGCATCGCGGGTGCGGCCGATCGGCGGGCCCGCGGCGAGGGCGGTCAGCACGCCGCGTTCGTCGTCGGACAGCTCGGCGAGCCGTGCGCCGAGGTCCTCCCCGGCCAGCGCCGGCGAGGACGAGCCCAGCCCGGCGGGGAACGGCCCGAGGGCTTCCCTGGCCGCGGGCGGCACGCGCAGGGCATCGTCCGGGCCCCAGACCAGCGCCCGCGCGCGGAGCCGGGCCAGTGGCGCGGCCACGTCGTCGCCGATCAGCTTCGCGACGTCTTCGACCGGCACCGGGTCGCGGTCCGCCCCGGCGAGCAGGCACGCTTCGAGCACGGCCAGGGTGAAGGTGTCGAGGTCCTCGCAGGCGCGCGCGACCGAGCCCGGCGTGCCGGCCCGGGTGGCCAGCACCGTGCTGTCGGAGGGCGGGGGCGTGGACAGGTCGCGCCGCGTGCGGAGCAGCTCTGCGAGTGCGTCGTCGGACTCCGCACGCAGCCAGTCCGCCAGAGAGGTCGCGGGCATAGAGGATCAGGATACCGGGCGGTTGCGCCGGGCCGCGCGGGCTGAGGCAGACTGTCTGCGTCAGCCGAAGAACCGGTGGTGGGAGGACGTTGTGGCCAAGGGTGAGAAGAAGCACAAGGGCATCGACCCGACCTGGCCGGGCGAGGACGGCGAGCACCCCGTCACCGAGCTCGCGGCCGACCGCCAGGGCGCGCTCTCGCCGTTCGGCGACGTCACCTTCCCCCTCGACACGGTGCCTTACGTGCACCCGGAGACCGAGATCAACCGCTGATCGCATAGTTACTGGTCAGTACCGGTATCGGCCCCTCGTGAGGGCGGTCACGGGAGTAGGTTTCCTCCCGTCCCAGCCCACCTTTCCCACACGGGGGTAGTGCCATGCCGGTTCCCGGTCCCGGATATTCGATCACCGTCCGGGTGGAGGCCCCGGCCTCGGTCACCGCGGCCGGTGACCTGACCGCCGCCGTCGGCCGTGTCGGTGGGGTGCTGACCGCGTTCGACGTCGTCGAGTCCCACTCCGACTCGATCGTGGTCGACATCAGCGCCAACGCGCTGTCGGAGAACCACGCGAACGACATCACCCAGACGCTCGACTCGCTGCCCGGCGTCAAGGTCCGCAAGGTCTCCGACCGGACGTTCCTGATCCACCTCGGCGGCAAGATCGAGGTCACCCCCAAGGTCGCGCTCCGCAACCGTGACGACCTCTCCCGCGCCTACACCCCGGGTGTGGCCCGCGTCTGCCAGGCGATCGCCGCCAACCCCGAGGACGCGCGCCGGCTGACCATCAAGCGCAACACCGTCGCGGTGCTCACCGACGGTTCCGCGGTGCTCGGGCTCGGCAACATCGGCCCCGCCGCCGCGCTGCCGGTGATGGAGGGCAAGGCGGCGCTGTTCAAGAAGTTCGCCGACGTCGACGCGTGGCCGGTCTGCCTGGACACCCAGGACACCGAAGAGATCATCCTGATCGCTAAGGCGCTGGCCCCGGTGTACGCGGGCATCAACCTCGAGGACATCGCCGCACCGCGCTGCTTCGAGATCGAGAAGCGCCTGCGCGAGCAGCTCGACATCCCGGTGTTCCACGACGACCAGCACGGCACGGCGATCGTGGTCGTCGCGGCGCTGCGCAACGCCCTGCGCGTGGTGGGCAAGAGCATCGAAGACTGCAAGATCGTGGTCAGCGGCGTCGGCGCGGCGGGCTCGGCGATCATCCGCCTGCTGCTGCAGAAGAACCCGGGCGACATCGTCGCGGCGGACATCGACGGCATCGTGCACCCGGCGCGCGGCAACCTCGACGACAACCTGGCGTGGATCGCGTCGCACACGAACAAGCAGCAGGTCAGCGGCACCCTGCACGAGGCGCTCAACGGCGCGGACGTGTTCATCGGGGTGTCGGCGCCCAACCTGTTCGGCGCCGAGCAGGTGGCGACGATGAACAAGGACGCGGTGGTCTTCGCCCTGGCCAACCCGGACCCGGAAGTCGACCCGATGGAGGCCCAGAAGCACGCGGCGGTGGTGGCGACGGGCCGCAGCGACTACCCGAACCAGATCAACAACGTCCTGGCGTTCCCGGGCGTGTTCCGGGGGTTGCTGGACGCGAACGCCCACAACATCGACGACTCGATGCTCCTGGCGGCGGCCGACGCGATCGCGGACGTGGTGGACAACGGGAAGCTGAACGCGTCGTTCATCGTGCCGAGCGTGTTCGACAGCGCTGTCGCGCCCGCGGTCGCCGAGGCCGTCCGGAAGGCTGTGCTCGCGGAGCGCTGAGCCTCAGCCGATCCGCTCCAGCAGCCTCACCTCGACCTCCGGAAGCTCCTCGAACCGGGCCCGGCCGTCCGTGGTCACCAGCGTGCGGCCGGTGGCCCGGGCGGTGGCCGCGATGATCAGGTCGTGCGCGCCGCGGCCCTGCCCCGCCCGCTGGAGGTGGGCCAGCAGTTCGGCGTGGTGCTCGACGACGCTCGTCGTGTAGTCGACCACCGGTGTGACGGCCAGGAACTCGGCCAGGAACGCGCTGTGCGCCGCCCGGCGGGCCGGGTCCGGGTCGAGCCGCAGGCCCACCTGGTACTCGGTGATCGCCAAGGCCGGCACCGCGACGTCGTCCTCCTCGCCGATCGCTCCCGCGGGCAGCCGCTGCCGCGCGGCGTCGATGAGGATCCCGGTGTCGAGGATCAGTCGAGCCACGGGTCGCCGTCCAGCTCCGCGGCCGCCGTCTCGCGGACCTTCGCCACGTTTTCCTCGAACCGGTCGTCGACGCCGAGCTTTCCGGCCCATCGGTGGAACACCGCGCACACCTCGGCCCCGTTCGCGCGCGGCGCGGGCACGATGAGCGCCACCCGCCTGCCGTTGCGGGTGACGACGATCGTTTCGCCCCGCTCGGCTTCGTCGAGGACCGCCGAGAACGACCGGGACGCTTCTGACGCGGACAGTTCCCTCACGCAATCAGATTATCTGATTCCGGGATTCTGAACCACCGGCCGCGGCGTCGTCCGCTCACGGCGGAAGTAGCCTCGCCCTTGTGAGTGAACTCAGCCACGTCGACGCGACCGGTGCCGCCCGGATGGTCGACGTCTCCGGCAAGACCGCCACCGCGCGCACCGCGCTCGCCGCCGGGACCGTGCGGACCACCGCCGAGGTGCTCCGGTTGCTGGCCACCGACGGCCTCCCCAAGGGCGACGCCCTCGCCACCGCGCGCATCGCCGGGATCATGGGCGCCAAGCGGGTGCCCGAGCTGATCCCGCTGTGCCACCAGATCGCGCTGTCCGGGGTCAAGGTCGAGTTCACCCTCGGCGAGGCCGAGGTCGGCATCCGCGCGACGGCGAAGACCACCGACGTCACCGGGGTCGAGATGGAAGCGCTGACCGCGGTGGCCGTCGCCGGGCTGACGCTGCACGACATGATCAAGGCCGTCGACCCGGCGGCGACGCTGGACGAGGTCCGCCTGCTCCGCAAGGACGGCGGCAAGACCGGAACCTGGGAGCGGCCGTGAAGCGCAGCGCGCGTGTGATCGTGGCGTCCAACCGCGCCGCGAAGGGCGTCTACGAGGACAAGACCGGCCCGGTGATCGCCGCCTGGCTCGCCGACCGCGGCTACGACGTGCCGGCGCCGGTCGTCGTCGAGGACGGCGACCCGGTCGGCGGCGCGCTGCGGGCCGCGCTGGCCGACGGCGTCGCCGTGGTCCTCACCACGGGCGGTACCGGCATCTCGCCGACCGACCGCACCCCGGACGTCACCCGCGCACTGCTGGACCACGAGCTGCCGGGCGTCGCGGACGCGATCCGCGCCGCCGGCCTGCCGAAGGTGCCCACGGCGGTGCTGTCGCGCGGGGTGGCGGGCGTGGCGGGCCGCACCCTGGTCGTGAACCTCCCCGGCTCCAGTGGCGGCGTCAAGGACGGCCTGGGCGTCCTGGACGGCATCCTGGAGCACGCCGTCGACCAGCTGGCCGGTGGCGACCACCCGCGTCCGGCCGCCGCGGCGCCCTCGGTGACAACCGGAGCTTCGCTCCGAGCCGGGGGCTTCGCCACCCGGACCCCCGAAAAGCCCGAGGTGCGGGTCGCGCGGGCGCTGGTGACCGAGGAACCGCTGTCGGTCGAGGAGCACGCCCGCCTGGTCGAGGACGACGCGGCGGGCGCGGTGGTGACCTTCGCGGGGGTGGTCCGCGACCACGACGGCGGCAAGGGCGTCCGCGACCTGACGTACGAGGGCCACCCGAGCGCGGACCAGGTGATCGCGGACGTCGTCGCGGACCTGTCGGCGCGCTGGACCGGCGTCCGCGCGGTCGCCGTGAGCCACCGGCTGGGGGCGCTGACGATCGGCGACGTCGCCCTGGCGTGCGCCGTGGCGGCCGAGCACCGCGGGGAGGCGTTCGCGGCGTGCTCGGAGCTCGTCGACGAGGTCAAGGCGCGGCTGCCGGTCTGGAAGCACCAGCACTTCACCGACGGCACGGACGAGTGGGTCAACTCGCCGTGATCCGGAACGCCGCGACCCGCTGAGCGGCGGCGGCGAACTCGTCCGGGTCGGGACCGGTGACCAGGCCCAGCCGGACGAACATGGGCACGCCGTGCGGCACCTCGCGCGGGAAGGCGCGCATGACCCGCTCGCGCACTTCGGCGTCGGCGACCTCGGTCAGCGTCACGGCCTGCCGCCGGCGTCCGTGGGCGAGCTCGCCCCGGCCGGCGGCGCGGACGTTGCGCGCCCAGTCGCCGTCCGGCAGGCCGGCGACGACGTACCGCTCACCGTCGACGGTGAGCGGGGAGACCGGAGTGGGCCGTGGCGCGCCCGAGCGGCGGCCCGGGACGGTCAGGACGTGCACGGTGCCCAGCCGCAGTCCCAGGCGCGTCAGGAGGCGAACCAGGCGGTTGGCGGGGCGGAGCCAGCGGGGCAGGGCCTGACGGGTGGTCGGCACGGCCAATCCTTTCGACGATCGAAATACTTACCGGTCAAGGTAGACTCTTTCGAGTGTCGAAGCAATCACTGGTCACCGAGGCAACCCACGCGGCAGCGGCGTTCGGCGCGGCGAACGACGTGGTGGACGAGGCCGCCGCGGCGGCGTTCGGGGTGAACCGCACGGACCTGCGCATCATCGGCCTGGTGGCGGCGGCGGGAACGTTGACGGCGGGGCAGCTGGCCACGGAGGCGAACCTGAGCCCGGCCGCGACGACGACCGCGATCCAGCGCCTGGCGAACGCGGGCCACCTGACCCGCCGGACGGACGCGGACGACCGCCGCCGGGCGGTGGTGGAGCTGACGCCGAAGGCGGCGGAGCTGCTGGAGGAGGTCTACGGCCCGATCGAACGGGCGGGCCGGGCGCTGTTGGCGGAGTACACGCCGGAGCAGCTGGAGCTGCTCATCGAGGTGCTGCGGAAGGGCGAGCGGATGCAGCTGGCGGCGGCGGAGCGCATTCGTACGCGCTGACGGCGCCGGAGCGGGTCTGTGCGCGCTCGGCAGCCCGGAACGCGTGAAAGGCTCCCACCGCCCGGGGGATCGGCGGTGGGAGCCCTGTCAGGTCACGGCTCGAGGCCGGACTCACGCATCACTGCGAGATCGTCACTTGGTGGCGATCTTCTGCCCGACGAGGATCAGGTCCGCGTTCGGGATGTACTTCGCGTTCAGGTCCTGCAGCTTCTTGTAGCCGCCCTGGACGTTGAACTTGCCGGCGATCTTGGACAGGGTGTCGCCCGCCACGACGGTGTAGTCACCGGCCGGGTTGGAGCTGCTCACGCCGGTCGCCACGGGGGCCGCCGCCGGAGCCGCCGGCGTCGCCTTCTTGGGGGCGGGCGCGGTCGTGCTCTTCTTCGGGGTCACCTTCTTGGTGGTGTTGCCGCTGGCCTTGGGGGCCGCCGAACCGCTGCCGCCCTTCTTGCCGCAGACCGGCCACGCGCCGATGCCCTGACCCTGCAGGACGCGCTCGGCCACGGCGATCTGCTCATCGCGGGACGCGTTCGCCGCGCTGCCGGTGCCGCCGTAGGCCTTCCAGGTGCTCTGCGAGAACTGCAGGCCGCCGTAGTAGCCGTTGCCGGTGTTGGTGTTCCAGTTGCCACTGCTTTCGCACTGCGCGATGGCGTCCCAGTTGGTCGCCGACGCGGGGGTCGCAGCGATCGCGAGGGGAGCGCCGACCGCAATGCCCGCGATGGCGACGCGAGCGACGGTGCGGGTGGCAGCGGACATCTTGCGGTGCTTGCCTCGGTAAGACATTTGGATGCTTCTCGGTTTCCCAGCGCCTACGAACCGATGTGAGGGTCAGGATCGGGGTCCTGGCGCCGGCCATCCCAGGCCGGCAGGCGAGTCCGACGCACGGCGCGTCTTCGTCGTCCCCTCGTCCCTGTCCGGAAATGCTTTCGCTCGGGGTATGGGTCCGGGGATCCGTCGGACAGGGCTAGGCGCTACGGATTCCCGGTCGTGCTGGTTGGTCGGGGCCAACCGAAAAGCGACGGTACGTAACGATGGCCGTGATCGGAAATTATTCAGGGCGTGACCTACGTCACAGTAACGGCACGCAACCCCTGCCGATATGCCTGTTTGTGCTGGTCAGCGGGCCGTTACCTGGCCGTTTCCTACCCGAGATAAAACACGGATCGTGAGGCTTGCATCACGTGTTTCGCGGCGCGAATGGGCCATTCGCGCCCTCGGGATCGCGATTGAAGCGCGCATCTTAAGAGCCCCGGGGGTACGGCGCCAGACTTGACAATCCTGCACCACTTGCCCCAAGAGTCACAACAGCCCCACCTGTTCGTGGGGTTTCCCGACCCGGTCGGAGCGACGTGGACCGTCCCACCCGGGCACCCATGCCGACGCAGGGCGACGGACCAGGTGAAACAGGTCACCGGAAGGCGTGGTGACCGGTCGCGATCAGCTTCTCGCGAACACCCGGAATCGGTGACGCGCCACGCCGGGGGCCGCGCCGCCGGTCGGCGAGCGGTCGGCCCCCGTACCCGAGCGGTCGCCGATTTACAGGGAAGGCGAACTCGCACCCGCTGGTCCGGACGGAGCAATTCCGTGCCGCCACGGCCCAGGCTCCCGTGCTTGAAGGGGCGACACGCGTGATCAGAAGGTCGACACGCGTGATCAGAGGGTCGACACGCTGCGCGGGCCTGCTTGCGCCCGTGTCGACCCCTCAATCACGCGAGTTGGCTCCTCAAGCACGCGAGTCGACCCTTCAAGCACGCGAATCGGGCGTGGTGGTCAGCCGCCGGCGAAGGGAGGGAGGACGTCCAGCTCCGCGCCGTCGCGCAGCGGGCGGGTCAGGTCGCGGACCGCGATGCCGTCCAGCAGGTAGCTGACCGCCTCCAGCAGCCGCGGGAGGCCGGCCGGGTGCAGGCGGGCCAGCTCGGCCACGGCGTCGGCGACCGACGCCCCGGCCGGCAGCTGCACCTTCTCCTCTTCCACGCCCGCCGCGGCCCGCGCCGCCGCGAAGTACCGGACCGCGATGGTCACCGTCGCCACCTCAACCGCCGATCGCGCTCATCGGCCGGATCGGCTGCGCGAACCCGGCGTCGTTGATCTCGTGCCCGGCGAGCTTGCCCCACATCGTGGCGCGCCAGGCGTCCGCGACCTCATCGTCGCTCGCGCCCGCGCGCACGAGGGACCGCAGATCCGTCTCGTCGTTGCTGAACAGGCAGGAGCGCACCGCGCCGTCGGCGGTCAGCCGCGTCCGCTCGCAGGCCGAGCAGAACGGCCGGGTCACCGACGCGATCACGCCGACGTCGCCGGGCCCGCCGTCGACCAGCCAGCGCTCGGCCGGCGCGCCACCGCGCTCGGCGGGGAACGGCGTCAAGCTGAACGCGGTGCCCAGCATCTCGAGGATCTCGGCCGCGGTGATCATCTCGCCGCGGTTCCAGCCGTGCTGGGCGTCCAGCGGCATCTGCTCGATGAACCGCAGGTGGTAGCCCTCGTCGAGGCAGAACCTGAGCAGCGGCACGGCTTCGGTCTCGTTGAGCCCGCGGATCAGCACGGCGTTGACCTTCACCGGCGACATCCCGGCGTCCCGCGCCGCGGCGAGGCCCGCGACCACGTGGGAGAGCCGGTCGCGCCGGGTGATCGTCTTGAACAGGTTGGGGTCGACGGTGTCGAGCGAGACGTTGATCCGGTTCAGCCCGGCCTCGGCGAGGCCCGCCGCCCGCCGGGCCAGCCCGATCCCGTTCGTGGTCATGGACAACCGCGGCCGGGGCGATAAGGCCGTGATCCGCTTGACGAGGTCCTCGAGACCCGGCCGCAGCAGCGGTTCGCCGCCGGTGAGCCGGATGTCGGTGACGCCGAGCATCTCGACGGCGATCCGCATCAGCCGGAGCAGCTCGTCGTCGGTCAGCACCTGCTCGCCCGGCATCCAGTCGAGGCCCTCCGCGGGCATGCAGTAGGTGCAGCGCAGGTTGCACCGATCGGTCAGGGAAACCCGCAGATCGGTGGCCACCCGGCCGAAGGTGTCGATGAGATGGGGGTTCTCGGGCCGGGGCACGCGAGAAGATCCTCGTGTACCGGGGACGCGAGGAAACCCGAGATCCACTGCTGTCATTACGCACAGAGTAGCCCCGCATCGCCCCGTTGAGATACTTTGCGCAGTGAGTGGTTCAGCGGACGAACTAAACGAGGGCCCGTGACGGAAAAGACTTACCCGGTCACCGAAGAGGAACTCTTCCGCTTCGCGGAATTGGGCCGCCAGGGCAGCACCTTCACCGTCCTGCGGCACGCGCGGATCGCCGAGCGGATGGGCCTGTCCGGCACCGACCACAAGACCTTCGACCTGGTCATCCAGGCCGGCGGGCCGCTGACGGCCGGCCGGATCGCCGGGCTGACCGGCCTGTCCACCGGCGCGGTCACCGGCGTCATCGACCGGCTCGAGAAGGTCGGGCTGGTCCGCCGCGTGCGTGATCCCGAGGACCGGCGCAAGGTCCTCGTCGAGGTCGTGCCGGGGGCAGCCGAACGCTTCCTGCCGCTCTTCGAGTCGGCCTTCGACGCCCTTCGCGAGCTGCTCGCCCAGTTCTCCCCGGCGGAGCGAAAAGTGATCGAGCGTTATCAGAACGTCATGCTCGAGGAGCTGCGCGCCGAAGTGATGGGCAATGCGCACCTCGCGTAGCTTTTCCTCAACTGCGGAGATAATGTCTGCGGCATGCCGCAATTTCGGTTGTCCGAGGCCGCGCGCCTGCTCGGCGTCAGCGACGACACCGTCCGGAGGTGGGTGCGCGCGGGGCAGCTGACCGCGACCGACGACGCCGCCGGCCGCAAGGTCGTCGACGGCGCCCAGCTCGCCGGCTTCGCCCGGGCACAGGCCACCGCGCCCGACGACCCGTCCGCGGTCGGGCGGTCCGCCCGCAATAGGTTCGTGGGGCTGGTCACCGAGGTCATCACCGACAAGGTGATGGCCCAGGTGGAACTGCAGTGCGGGGCGCACCGCGTGGTGTCCCTGATGAGTACGGAAGCCGTCCGCGAGCTGGGCCTGCGCCCGGGGGTGCTCGCGGTCGCTGTGGTCAAAGCCACCACCGTTGTGGTGGAAACGCCGGAAGGAAGTCGATGAAGAAGCCCGCTTTTCGGGGGTCCGGGTGGCGAAGCCCCCGGCCCGGGGCGAAGCCCCGGTTGTCACAGCTCGCTCTCGCCGTGGCGGCGGTCGCCCTGTTCGCGGGTGCGTGCAGCAGCTCGGACGAGCCCAGCACGCAGCCCGGCGCGTCGGTCACCGCGCCCGCGCCCAAGGGGGCCGCGAAGGCCGGTGGCGGCACGCTGACCGTGTTCGCCGCCGCGTCGCTCACCGAGTCGTTCACCGCGCTCGGCAAGGCGTTCGAAGCCCAGCACGCCGGCGTCACCGTGAAGTTCAGCTTCGCGGGCTCGTCCGGCCTGGCCCAGCAGCTGACCAACGGCGCCAAGGCCGACGTCTTCGCCTCGGCCGACCAGGCCAACATGGACAAGGCCGTCCAGGGCGGCGTGATCGACGGCCAGCCGGCGGTCTTCGCGACCAACAAGCTCGCCATCGCCGTCGCGCCCGGAAATCCCAAGGGCATCAAGTCCTTCGCCGACCTGAACAAGGCCGGCCTCACCGTGATCACCTGCGCGCCGCAGGTGCCGTGCGGTGCGGCGGCGAAGAAGGTCGAGACGGCGACCGGCGTCACGCTCAAGCCGAAGAGCGAAGAGCAGGACGTCAAGCAGGTGCTGAACAAGGTCGCCTCCGGTGACGCCGACGCCGGCCTGGTCTACGTCACCGACACGACCTCGGCCGCGGACAAGGTCGCGAAGGTCGACCTCCCCGAGGCGGCCCAGGCGGTCAACAGCTACCCGATTGCCGCGGTCAAGGGCGGCCAGGCCGACCTGGCGCACCAGTTCGAGGAGTTCGTGCTCGGCACCCAGGGCAAGAACGAGCTGACGAAGGCCGGGTTCGGTCCTGCGCAGTAGGCGTTCCGCGGGTGGCCGGCGGGGCGACGTCCCGGCCGGCCACTCGCGCGTCCCGTGGGTGCTGGGGATCCCGGCGACGGCCGCGCTGGCCCTCGTCGTCCTGCCGGTCGTCGGGCTGCTGGTGCGCTCGGACCTGACGCGGCTGCCGTCGCTGATCGGCACGCCGTCGTCGTGGCACGCGCTGCGGCTTTCGCTGCTCACGGCGGCGCTGTCGACGCTGGCCTGCGTGCTGCTCGGGGTGCCGCTGGCCGTCGTGCTCGCGCGGGCCCGCTTCCGCGGGGTCCGGCTGCTGCGCTCGATCGTGCTGCTGCCCCTGGTCCTCCCGCCGGTCGTGGGCGGTCTCGCCCTGCTCTACCTGCTCGGCCGCAAGGGCTTCCTCGGCATGCTGATCACCACGCTGACCGGGGAGTCCGTGCCGTTCACCACGACCGCCGTGGTCATCGCGCAGACGTTCGTCGCGATGCCGTTCCTGGTCGTCAGCCTCGAAGGCGCGCTGCGCGGCTCCGGCGACCGCTACGAGCAGGTCGCCGCGACGCTCGGCGCGCGCCCGTGGACGGTGTTCCGCCGGGTCACGCTGCCGCTGCTGCTGCCCGCGCTCGGCTCCGGCGTCGTCCTCAGCTTCGCCCGCGCGCTCGGCGAGTTCGGCGCCACGATCACCTTCGCCGGCAGCCTCGAGGACGTCACCCGCACGCTGCCGCTGGAGGTCTACACCCAGGCCGAAGTGGACATCGACAGCGCCGTCGCGCTCTCGCTGCTGCTGATCGTCGTGGCGGTCCTGGTCATCGCCGTCGCGCGGCCGCGCTCGTGGGAAGGCGGCCTGCGGTGAGCCTGACCGCCCGGATCGAGGCCGTGCGCGGCTCGTTCGACCTGGACGTCGGCCTCGACGTGCCGACCGGGCACGTGCTGGCGCTGCTCGGGCCGAACGGCTCCGGCAAGTCGACGGTCCTGGGCTGTCTCGCCGGGCTGATCACGCCGGCGTCGGCGGAGATCACGGTGGCCGGCCGCGCGCTGGCCGGTGTCCCGCCGCACCGCCGCGGGATCGGGCTGCTCTCCCAGGACGCCCTGCTCTTCCCGCACCTGTCCGCAGTGGACAACGTGGCGTTCTCGCCGCGCTCGACCGGCGCCGGCCGCCGCGCCGCCCGGGAGCGCGCGTTCTTCTGGCTGGCCGAGGTCGACGCCGTCCCGCTGGCCGACCGGCGGCCCGGGCAGCTGTCGGGCGGCCAGGCCCAGCGCGTCGCGATCGCCAGGGCGCTGGCCGCCGAACCGGATCTCCTGCTGCTCGACGAGCCCTTCGCCGCTCTCGACGTCGATGCCGCGCCGGCGATCCGCGGCCTGCTTCGGCGGGTCCTCAAGACGGGGCCGACGACGGTGCTCGTCACGCACGACCCGCTGGACGCACTCGCGCTCGCCGACCACGTCGCGGTGATGAACGACGGCCGGATCGTCGAACGCGGCCCGACCCGCGAGGTTCTTTCGGCGCCGCGGAGGGCGTTCACCGCGCGGATCGCCGGGCTCAACCTCGTCGCCGGCACCGCGGTCGCCGAAGGGCTGCGGACGGCGTCGGGCGAGGTCGTCAGCGGGCTCCCGGCGGCCGACGTGGTGCCGGGGGAGCCCGCGGTGGCGGTGTTCCCGCCGAACGCCGTCGCCGTCTACACCCGCGACGGCGAGCACCGCGGCAGCCCCCGCAACACGACCGACGCGGTCGTCACGGCCCTGGAGCCGCACGGGCCGGTGATCCGCGTCCGGGCCGGGGGCGACGGCTGGGCGCACGGCCTGACCGCCGACCTCACCCCGGCCGCCGTGGCCGAGCTCGCGCTGGAGCCCGGCTCGGCGGTGACGCTTTCGGTGAAGGCCGCGACCGTGGCGATCCACCCGGCCGCGGCCTCCTGACCTCAGGCGGCGTCGTGGTGGTGGCCGCCGCCCGGGTGGACGTGGAACTTCGCCACCTCGGGCGGGTGCACGACGAACGGCCGCATCATGCCCTCGTCCTCGTGGTCGAGGATGTGGCAGTGGTACATGAACTCGCCGGTGCCGCCGCCGAACTGCCCGGCGACGCTCACCCACTGGCCGGGATTCACGATGATCGTGTCCTTCCAGCCCGCCTCGTACTCCTCCAGCGGGACGTCGGTGAACCCGTCGATCGGCGCGGTCGTCCGCTCCGCGGCCTGGTCGAACGTCGTCGTGAAGCGCCGCCGGAACAGCGCCTGGAACTCCGTCAGGTGGATGTGGATCGGGTGCGCGGGGCCGCCGTTCGCCACGTGCAGGATGTTCCACACCGCCCACCGGTCGTGGTCGATGAAGATCCCGGTCGTGTCGTCGAAGATCCGCCCGACCATCCGGAACGTCTTCAGGCCGCCGTTCGGGTCCTGGACCTGGATGATCCCCTCGCCGCCCGGGTCGGCCTCGACCTGCTCGAGGTCCCACAGTTCCGGGTGGCCCGCCTGGTTGAGCAGCAGCGCGATCCAGACGTGGTCGTGGTCCTCCGGCAGCGTCGTGCCGTGCTGCACCCGGACGTACGACGTCGAGATCTTCTCCGGCAGCGCGAACGGGTCGTGCTTGGGCCGGCCGTCCACCCGGAACTCCATCAGGTCCGGCTCGACGATGCCCAGCCGCGGGTCGGCGTTGCGCAGCTTGAGCTTCTGCCCCTTGAAGCGGCTGAAGTCGATGAGGACGTCGAAGCGCTCGGCCGGGGCGACGGTCAGTCCGCCGGTGGGCAGCGGCGCCGGCGCGGGCAGCAGGCCGCCGTCGGTGCCGATCAGCCGGACGGCGTCGTTGACCGGGACATTGTTCTCGTCGACCAGGTTCAGCGTGTAGAACCGCGAGTTGGCCGCGTTGAGCAGCCGGAAGCGGTACCACCGCGCGTCGACGTCCAGGTGCGGCCAGATCACCCCGTTGACCAGGTTGAACGGGCCCGAGAACGGGATCGCCGGGCCGGCCGGCGGGATGAACGGGAACTTGAAGAGCAGCTGCCCGGTGAGCGCGCCGGTCGCCGGGTCGAGGTCCAGGTTCCGGTCGGTGATGATCAGCGGGATCTCGTGGTCGCCGTGCGGCAGGCCGAGCGCGTCCTCCTCGTCGTCGCGGATCAGGTACATCCCGGCCAGGCCCGTGTGGACGTTGAAGCGCGTGATCGCCATGGCGTGGTCGTGGTACCAGAGCGGCATCGCCGGCTGGCGGTTCGGGTACTCGGCCAGCTGGGACGTGCCCTCGAGGCCGGCGTTGTGCGCCCAGCCGTCGTTGCCCGCGTTGGTCCGCGCGCCGTGGAGGTGGACGACCGTCCACGCCGGCAGGTCCGCGACGCCCTCGACGATCGAGTAGTCCGTCTTGTCCAGTTCGCGGCCGGGGCGGCTCGTCGGCGCGTCGGCGAGCGGCCCCTGTACGGCAACGAGCGGGAACTCACCGTCGATTTCGTTCGACCACGAAATCCGTAGCTGCTTGCCGCTGCGCACTTCGATCGTCGGCCCCGGGAAATGCCCCGCGTACGTCCACAGCGTACTTTCGGGCAATTCCGAGTGCAGCCGCTGCCGCTTCGTGATCATCGGAATCGTGATCATTTCCCGGTTGTGTGGCCGGAGCACGGGTGGAATGCGCAGCGGGTCCAGGAACTTGGTGAGTCCCCAGTTCGGCGCGGTGATCGGCCCGGTCGTCGCCGGGCGCTCGATGATTTCGGTCATGGTTCTCCCCCTTCGGTGCGGGGGCAGGAAGAATTGCGCGGCGGCGCGCACGCCGTCGACGTCGAAAAGTATTCCCCCGAACCCCCTCGGTGACCGGGTACGCGACTCCCCTCGCGATACCGGCAATTTCAATGGTAGCCCTTTTCCGCGTGCACCGCAGGTGTCTCGCGCGCGTGATAGGTTCCGGACCATGAACGAACGCCGGTGGACGTACCTCTCCGACATGGACGGCGTCCTGGTGAAGGAGGAGCACCTCGTCCCGGGGGCCGATGAATTCCTCGCCGAGCTGAAGGCGAACGGCATCGACTTCCTGGTGCTGACGAACAACTCGATCTACACCCCGCGCGACCTGCGGGCGCGGCTGGAGCGCACCGGGCTCGACATCCCCGAGGAGTCGATCTGGACCTCGGCGCTGGCGACCGCGAAGTTCCTCTCGTCGCAGCGGCCGAACGGCTCGGCGTACGTCATCGGCGAAGCGGGCCTGACGACGGCGCTGCACGAGGTCGGCTACGTGCTGACCGAGCGCGACCCGGACTACGTCGTGCTGGGCGAGACCCGCACGTACAGCTTCAGCGCCATCACGCGCGCGATCCGGCTGATCGAGGGCGGCGCGAAGTTCATCGCGACGAACCCCGACGCGACCGGCCCGAGCGTGGAGGGCTCGATGCCGGCCACCGGATCGGTCGCGGCCCTGATCGAGAAGGCCACCGGGCGCTCGCCGTACTACGTCGGCAAGCCGAACCCGCTGATGATGCGCTCGGCGCTGCGGCGGCTCGGCGCGCACTCGGAGTCGACGCTGATGATCGGCGACCGGATGGACACCGACGTGCACTCGGGCATCGAGGCCGGGCTGCAGACCATCCTGGTCCTCACCGGCATATCCACCCCGGAGTCGGCCGAACGCTATCCGTACCGGCCCACCATGGTGATCGACTCGATCGCCGACCTGATCGGGCGAACCGGGGACCCGTTCGGCGAAGGCTGAGCGCGAGCCGGACGGCCGCAGGGCATATCGTCAGCGGATGAGCAAGTCGACGTACGTGGTCGGCGACGTCCACGGCCACCGTGACGAACTCGCCGACGCGCTGAGATCCGAAGGCCTGGTCGACGAGGAGGACAACTGGTCCGGCGGCGAGGACCAGCTGTGGTTCCTCGGCGACTTCGTCGACCGCGGCCCGGACGGCGTCGGGGCGATCGACCTGGTCATGCGGCTCGAAGCGCAGGCGGCCGAGGCCGGCGGCCAGGTCCAGACGCTGCTGGGCAACCACGAGATCCTCGCGCTGGGGATGTACCACTTCGGCGACGAGCCGGTGCCGTCCGACTTCGGCCCGCGCAGCTTCGCCCGCAGCTGGGAGATCAACGGCGGCCTGCTGTCGGACCAGGACCGGCTGACCCCGGAGCACATCGAGTGGCTGACCGCGCGCCCGCTGGCCGCGCTCGCCGCCGACCACCTGCTGCTGCACTCGGACACGCTGGAGTACCTCGACTGGGGCTCGTCGCTCGACGAGATCAACGAGGCGGCTCGCGACATCCTCGAGGGCAGTGACATCGAGGCGTGGTGGGACGTCTGGCGCCGGATGACGACGCGCTACGCCTTCCGCGGCCCGGACGGCGAGGAAAACGCGCAGAAGCTGATGGACGCCCTCGGCGGCTCGCGGATCGTGCACGGCCACAGCGTCATCGCCGACCAGCTGGGCATCCACCCGACGCAGATCGAGGGCCCGTTCCTGTACGCGGGCGGCAAGGCACTGGGCGTCGACGGCGGCCTGTTCGTCGGCGGGCCGTGCCTGGTCGTCGAGTTGCCGTACGAGCCGGAGTCCTAGGCGATCTCGACGATCTCCTTGCCGAGCGGCACCAGCGACACCGGGATCAGCTTGAAGTTCGCGATGCCGAGCGGGATCCCGACGATGGTGATGCAGAGCGCGATGCCGGTGAAGACGTGCCCGAGCGCCAGCCACCACCCGGCGAAGACGACCCAGACGACGTTGCCGACGCACGACGCGGCGCCCGCGTCCCGCCGGTCGACGACGGTGCGCCCGAACGGCCAGAACGCGTAGCGCGCGATGCGGAACGACGCCAGCCCGAACGGGATGGTGACGATCAGGACGCAGCAGATGACGCCGGCGACCAGGTAGCCCACGGCCATCCAGAAGCCGCACAGGACGAGCCAGATGATGTTCAGCAGGGTGCGCATCAGACGTGCAGCTCCCCGCTGAGGACGGTGACGGCCTGGCCGGCGAGGTGGACGCGGTCGCCGTCCTGGCGGGTCCGGACGATGCCGCCGCGCCGGGACGCCTGTTCGCCGGTCAGTTCGGTGCTGCCGAGTCGTCCGGACCAGTAGGGCGACAGGATGCAGTGCGCGGAGCCGGTGACGGGGTCTTCGTCGATGCCGACGCCGGGGGCGAAGAAGCGGCTCACGTAGTCGTTGTCCCCCGCGGTGTCTCTCGCGGTGACCAGCAGGCGTCCGGTCCAGGTGTGCTTGAGCTGCTCGAGGTCCGGTTCGAGGGCGCGGACGGTCTTGGCGTCCGCTACGACGGCGAAGAGGTTCTCGACGCCGCGTCCGGTGTACTCGATGTCGACGCCGGGAAGGATTCCGGACAGGTCGTCGTCGGTGGGGTGCGGCGGATCGGAGGGGAAGTCCATCTCGACCCAGCCGTTTTCGGCGCTGGCCCGCAGTTCGCCGCTTTTGGTGGTGTAGGTCTGTTCCCCGCCGAGAACGTGCGTGACGGCGAGGGTGGCGTGCCCGCAGAGGGCGACCTCGACGGCGGGGGTGAACCACCTGAGCGACTTGGGGCCTGCGGTGCCGGTGACGACGAAGGCGGTCTCGGCGTGCTTCATCTCAGCGGCGACGGCCTGCATCCAGGCCGGGTCGGCGGGCTCGTCCAGCAGGACGACCCCGGCGGAGTTCCCGGCGAAGGCGCGATCGGTGAAGGCGTCGACGATGAAGAAGCGCATGTTCCCAATGTAGCCGGGGTTTTTCCGGCTTCCCTCGGGTCTGTCCCTTAGGTGGTTTCCCCGATGGTCGGCTTCACGATCTTTTCCCCGTCCGGACCGCGTTCGGGCTTGAGGTCGAAGACCTCTTCGTCGACGGCGTACTTGTTCTTGTGCTCTTTGTCGTCTTCCTTCTTTTTCCCGGCCCCAGCTGCCCCGGCGGCCCCGGCGCCGCCTTTGCCACCCTTGGCCGCGGCGGCCGCGGTCGCTCCGCGCTCGAGCCGTTCGCCGGGTTTGCTCCCGGTCTTGCTGCCTTCGCCGGGCGTTTCCTTGGTTCCCGAGCTACCCGACACTCGCGACCCGGCGAACCCGGTCCCGGCGCGTCCGGAGCCGATGCCTTTGCCGCGGGTGACGTCCCCGCCGCCGCCTCCGGAGGTGCCGCCGGAGGCGGTCCCGGGCATGGCGAGCCCGTCGGGTGTGACGCGCCCGAAGCCGCCGGCGGCGGGGGCGGCGCGGAAGTTGGAGTTGCCGCTGAAGGTGCCGGTGCCGCTGCTGGTGCCCGGGGGGATGTAGGTGGTGCCGCCCGGGCCTGCCGGTCCGACCCCGGTTCCGCTGGGGCCGCCGGTTCCGCCGGGTCCGCCCGGGCCTCCCGGTGTGAAGCTGCCGCTGGTGCCACCGGGGGCGGTGCCCGGGCCGGTGCCGCCGACGGAGGGGGTACCGCTGAAGCCGGCGCTGCTGGTGCCGTGGAAGCCACTGGCGGAGGTGGAGTCACCTTGCCCCAGCTGCGGCGGCGGGGTGTAGGTGGGCTGGGTGCTGGCGGTTTCGTGGTAGGTGGAGTCGAGGTTCTGGAGAACCTGAACGGCCTGCTGATGAGCGGCATCGGCCTGCTGCTGCTTGGCGGCAACGTCGTTCATGGTCTGCGTCGCGCCGACGACGTCCCCCGACTGGTATTGCACGGTGGCCTTGGTGATTTCGGCCTGCTGGTTGAACCCGGTGGGTTCGGGCATGTTCTTCTGCGCGTAGTCGGCAGCGGCCGCCTGCTGCGAGTACCGGTTGGAGCTGAGCTGGGCGGCGTTCGCGGTGTCCCCGGTGTAGGCGGCGGTGCTTTGGAAGAAGCTGTGCGCCTGGGCGGCTCCGGAGCCTTGCCATTGGATCTCGCTCGAGTTGACGGCGTCGTTCGCCGCGTTGGAGACGTCGGTGAGCCAGTTGCCGATCCGGTTGGCGAGCCGTCCCCGGTCGTCCAGGTCCTTCGGGTCCATGTTGGTGTGGACCATGTTGTACAGGTCCTCGTGCGTGCTGGCCGGGTAGTTCTGCCCCGGTACCGGCGCGTCGCCGCGCGTGGACTGGTTGTGCAGGAGCACCTTGCCCTGCTCGACCGAGTACTGGGCGGCCTGGTTCTGAGTTTGCGGTGTTACGCCGTCGCGAGCGTCACCCTGGTCTTCGGCGCCGAATCGGTGCACGTTCTGCTGGAGTTTTTGCTGCGTCTGGGCGTAGAAGTCGCCTTCGTACTGCCGATGTCCGGCGTGCTCTCGAGCCATCGTCACTCACTCCCGCGCAGCTTGGCGAAGGTCTGGGTGTGGGCGTCCTCGGTCTCGCGATAGTTTTTGCGAGCGATCGCCAGCGCCTCCTTGACCTGCTGGAAGCCTTTGATGAGCAGCTCGAGGTTCGGGACGAGGGACTGCTCGTCGCCCGCCGCGACCTTCACGTTGAACTGAGCCACCTGGTCGGCGTACTCGCTGGAGCCCATCCGGGGTTTCCAGGCCAGGACCTCGAGCTCGTACTCGATGCCACGGTAACCGTCGATGAATTCGTCGCAGACCTTCGTGTACTTCTCGAGCCCGGCCTGGTTGATGGCGAAGCCACCCTTCAAGGCCAAGTTCTTCAGCCCTTCGGCACCTGCGTTGAGGCGTTTCGCCCCTTCCGGGTCGGCCTGGGTGTTGAGGAGGCCGGAGAGGAAGTTCGAGCCTGCGTCCCCCGAGGCCGGTGCGGCGATCGGCTGGTCACTGAAACTCGCGTCCGAGCTCACGTCGGGTTCCCCTCCCGTCGAACAACACTCTGGGTGCCCAGGTCCTACTGTAGTTGTGACCGGCCGTCGGCGGCAGAGGTGACAGCCGGACGTATGTCACTCCCGGGGCGCCGGCCTCAGGTGCTGGGTGGCAGCAGTTTCTCCACCTTCACCGCGATGCCGGTGACTCGGTCGCAGGCCTGCTCGGTCGTGCCGTTGCCGGAGACGGAAACGAGTGCCCGCGACTTCGGCTTGACCTCGATGGAGATGGAGCACTGGCCCTCGGCGCCGATCGATCCGCGTTCGATGATCGCGTTCCGCGGTCCGACATGGCCTCGCGAAGCCTTCGACGGGTCCGGGATGCCCTGGTCGTAGCCGGTGTTGTCCTGGAGCGCAACGCCGACGGCGGCGTCACCCGGCTTGTTCGAGGCGCAGCTCCGTTCGCGGTCCACGGTGCCGGGAGCCGCCGCCGGGAATCCCTCGCCCGCCATGACCTGGTCGATGATCGTGCAGGGGCTCAAGCCCCCGAACGGGTTGTCGCCAGGACTGCCGGTCGCCGTGGTGGAAGTGGGGCTTGGGCTCGACGACGTGTCCGCGGCTTGCGGCGTTCCCCCCACCTTGCTGTCGCAGGCGCTCAGCGCGAGCGCCAAGGTGGCCAAGACGAGGACGGTGGCGCGAAGGCGAACTGCTCGGGTCACGACCTGAACACTACGGGTAGGCCACGCCGGACCGCGAGGACGCGGATCACCGGTGGGTCGTCTCCGCGATGCGCTCGTGCAGCCACCCTCTCAGGTGTCCCCCGTCCGAGGGGACGAACCTCAACCGGGACTCGCCGCCGGACAGGGACTCCGTGAACGTCAGGTAGCGGCCCGCGTCCGTGTCCACGAACGTCACCGTGCCCACCGGGCGGAGGTTGCCCTGGCCGGCTCGGGTCGACAGCTCGAACGTGCCGTGGCGGTGCGGGATCCACTGGGCGTACTCCCGCAGCGCTTCGGTGTCCGGTGGCCGGCCCGGGCCCAGCGTCGACGTCACCGGGGCCACCGGCAGCGGTCCGTAGCGGGGGAGGATGCCGACCAGGGCGTCGACCAGGTGGTCGGGGCGGATCTGGACGAAATTGATCGCGTCCGGCACCCGCTCCGAGTACACGCCCAAGCCGTGGCCGATGGTGGCTCGGTAGAACACCTGGCGGCCGTCCGTCACCTCCGCTGCCCGGACGATGATCAACACCTCCGGCTGCGTCCACGCCCGGAGCGTCTGCTCCACCTCGATGTCCAGCTTCTCCGGGCCCGCCAGCCCCCGCGCTCGCATCGCGTCCCACGCCGCCGCGAGGATGCGGTCGTGCTCCTCCAGCGTGTGGCCCGGGCTGGGGATCTCGAACGGGTGCCAGTGCGCCGGGAGGCCCGTGCGCCGGACCGCGGCGGCGACCTCCGGCAACCCCAGCGAGAATTCCTCCGGCACGTTCCCGAGCGTAGCGGAACCGGCACCCCGCGCCCTCAGATGTCGAGCTGGCGCACGCCCGTCTCGGGCAACGCCACCCGGCCGGCCGTCGCCCGTCCGCGCAACCGGACTATTTCGTGCGGCTGCAAGCCGATCGCCACTCCGAACGCCTCCACGTCCGGGAAGCCGCCCTGACGCTGTCGCAGCTCCAACGCCGAAGCCACCCGTGATGGCGTCAGGCCCGGCAGGCTTGCCAGCGAAGCCTCCGAAGCCGCGTTGACGTCCACCAGTGCCACCGGCGGAGCAGGCGGCGGTGCCAACGGAGGAACCGCCGGGACATAAGCCTCGAGCACGTCGTTCTGCCGCAGATCCCTGGTCCCGAGCCCGACCGTGAACACCCGCGATCCCGCCGTCGTCCGTACCGCGATCCCGTCGCGCGCCAGGGAAAGCACCGGCAGCTCCGCCGCGATGACCGTGCTCCGCTCGTTGAACGTCGTCCCGATCGGGCGCAGCACCCTGGTCCGCACACCCACCGTGAACGCCGCGCTCCGGCCCTCCGGCACCTCGACCGCCGCCACCACCGAGCCGTGGCCGAGGTCGCTGACGCCGTGCACCACCGCCGTTCCGTCGCGCTGCTCCACGAACTCCGGCGACGGGAACGCCGTCAGCACGTCGCCTGCCAACGGGGGCACGTCGCACTGGAAGCCCAGCAACACCGTCCCCACCTGGCCGGACGCCAGCTCCTCGAGCGGCCCCGCGGGCCCGAACAGCCCGAGCACCCGCATCGGCTGGCCGCCGCGCGCCGAAGAACACAGCGCCCCGAACCGCAGGACGCCTTCGCGGACGTGCACTTGCGCGTGGAACCCCGTCAGCGGCTCGAAAGCCGGCGCCACCACCGATGCGGCGCCCTCCTGACGGCTCATGTCCGGCCCGGCGGTGTCATCGGTGTACAGCTCCAGCGCGTCGCCGTTGCCGAGATCCCGCCGCCCCACGGCGACGAACACGTCCTTGAGGAATCCGGCGTCGGTCACCGGCTCGACTTCGCTGGAGAAGAACTTCTTCCGCACCATGATCCCCAGGCGCAGGTTGTCCTCGACGATCCGGTCGCCCCGGCGGAGCCGTGCGCGGGCGCCGCGGACCGCGCGCCCCGCGCTCACCTGCCCGCCCGGCAGCTCCCCGAGGCCGGGGACGGTGACCGAGTCGTGGATCGCCTTGCCGAACTCGATCAGCCCGACCCTGGTCTCGGTCACGACGTGGCGGCCAGCGTGACGCTGATCGACTGGTCGGCGTTGACCCGCTCCGCCTCGACGCGCATGCCCGCCTGGGCCGCCCGGTCCTTCAGTCGGGCCAGTACCGCCCGCTGCACTTCGGCCGCGTACGCCTCATCGACCGACAACACCAGCCGCGAAGCTTCCGCAGGCTCCAGGCCCGGCCCGTCGACGTGCGCCACCTGGACGCCTTCGGGGCCGTAGCCGAACGTGATCCGCCGCCCTTCCCAAGCGGCGACGACGGACGTGCCGTCGTCGGTGACCTGGGCCCGCAGCCCGGCGAGCGCGCGGGCCAGCAGATCGCGGTGGCGCATCCGGGTCCGCACGGTGACGACCCCCGGCCGCGCCTGCGCGTGCGCCGCGATCGTGGCGGCGTCGAGCTGGGCCAGTGCTTCACTGCGCAGCTTGAGCGTGACACTCATCGGCGATCCCCTTCGAGCAGCGCTTCGAGTACTTCGGTGGTGGCGAACCCGTTCAGCTCGATCGCGCCGTCGCGGGCGATCGTCAGTTCCAGGCGGTTCGGGGTGGTGAAGATCGACTCGTCGTAGCGGTCGGTCAGGAAGTGGAACCGCTGGTTCGCCGAGCCGACCCACGGCCGGGACGGCTCCGGCCGATCCGCCAGGAACGGCCCGTCCACCAGCAGATCCGTCGAGTCCAGGAGCTTCGACGGCGGCAGCTCCTCCCGGACGTGCCCGGTGAACGTCATCACCGAGAGCCCCGCCGAGCGCACCGCCGCGGCGAAGAGACCCAGCGGGCCGGCCTGGTCGAACGGCTCACCGCCGAGCAGCGTGACGCCTTCGATCCCGGAGACGGCGAGCACGCGCGCCACGAGGTCCTGCCACGACAGGGAAAACCCGCCGCGGGTCGTCCACGTCTGCGGGTTGAAGCAGCCCGGGCAGCGCACCGAACACCCCTGCGTCCACACGGCACACCGGACGCCGGGGCCCTCGGCGGCGGTGGTGTCGAAGATCCGGTGGAGGTTCAGGAGTTCCATTGCGACTGCTGCTGCGAAGCGGTGTCTTCCGCGGAAGCCGTCGTACGCCGGTAGTCCGCGGTGAACTCCGACGTCACGGTCTCCGCGCCGAGCAGGTCCTCCAGCAGCGGGATGTAGTCGAGGCACTTCAAGCCGGTCACGCCGTGCGTCTCGGCGCTGATCGAGCCGTCCTTGCCGATCGTCACGGTCACGCGGTGCGTCATACGTCGATCGTCCTCCCACTCGGTGCCGCCGGAGGCGGCGGCGCGACGGGCTCCGAAACGGGCACCGAAGTGTCCGTGGCGGCGACGGCCCTGGTCTCCGCCCAGTTCCGGATGGCCAGGATCTCGTCGGCCTGGGTGACCGACAGCGGCACGGTCGACTTCACCGCCCGCACCAGGTCGTCGCGGCGCAGGGGCCGCTTCTCGGCGAACGCGTCGACCAGTCCGGACAGCACCGCCTGCTCGATCTCGGCGCCGCTGTAGCCCGCGCTGACGTCGGCGAGCTCGGCGAACAGCGCGTCGTCCAGCCGCAGTTCGCTGCCCACGAACGGATCGGTGACGCGCCTGCCCAGGTGGATCCGCCAGATCGCGGCGCGCTCGGGCGCCGAGGGCAGGTCGACGAAGAAGATCTCGTCGAACCGGCCCTTGCGCAGGAACTCCGGCGGCAGCGAGCCGACCTGGTTCGCCGTCGCCATCACGAACACCGGCGCCGACTTCTCCTGCATCCAGGACAGGAACGTGCCGAACACGCGCCGCGCGGTGCCGCCGTCACCCCCGCCGCCGGCACCGGCGAGGCCCTTTTCGATCTCGTCGACCCACAGCACGCACGGCGCGATGCCCTCCGCGGTGCGGATGACCGTGCGGATGTTCTTCTCGCTCGAGCCCACGAGCCCGGCGAAGACGCGCCCGAGGTCCAGCCGCAGCAGCGGCAGCCGCCACATGTTCGCGACGCACACCGCGGACAGGCTCTTGCCGCAGCCGGGGACGCCGGTGAGCAGCAGGCCCTTCGGCGCCGCGAGGTTGTACGCCGACGCCGCGGGTGTCCAGGTGCCGGTGCGCTTGGTCAGCCAGCGCTTGAGCCGGTCGAGGCCGCCGACGGCGTCGAAGCTCGTCTCCGCCGGCACGATGTCGAGCATCCCGGACCGCCGCACGGCCTGGCGCTTCTCGGCGAGGATCAGCTCGAGGTCGCTCGGATCGAGCCCGCCGCCCTCGACCAGGGCCCTGGCGAACGCGTTTTCGGCCTCCGGCAGCGTCAGCCCGCGCGCGGCGGCGACGATCATGTCGCGGTCGTCGCGGTCGATGCTGATCCGGACGTTCTGCCGGTGCGCGGCGACCATGCTGTCCAGCAGCTCGCCGATCTGGCGCTGGTCGGGCAGCGGGAAGTCGACGACGGTCGCGTCGTGCTCCAGCTCCGGCGGAACGGGCAGCGACGGCGACACGAGGATCAGGCTGAGCGGCACCGGGCGGGTCTTGAACGCGGCGGCGAGCTCCCGCAGCCGGCGCACGACGTCGGGATCGGGCCGGTGCCCGCCTTCGGACACCAGCGAGGGATGCAGGTCGGCGAACACGAAGACGGCGGGCTCACCCCAGCCGTAGACGCGTTCCAGAGCGGCCGACGCGGTGCGGGTCTCGCTGATCGGCGGGCCGCCCGCGGGTGCCAGGCCGGTGGTCGACGACCAGACGTAGACGCGCCGCGGGGTGCGCAGCCGGTGGGCGTCTTCGGCGACGGCACGGATTTCCCGCAGCACCCGCTGCTCCTCGTGCGTCTCGACGACGAGCAGCGGGTAGCGCGCCTGCAGCAGCTGGGTCAGCTCGTCGCGGAACCCCGCCATCGATCGCCCCCCTCGGAGTCCGTTCGGACACTACCAACTCACGCGTCGACGACGAGGACCTCGTAGGTCGGGCTGGTGGGCGGGTAGCCGCTGTAGATGTGGGAGTTGACCACGGCGAGATGACTGCCGACCTTGAGCGCCGAGACCGGCTGGTCGAACAGCGGGTCGGTGATCGTGCCGGCGGGGGTGCCGTGGCTCAGGTTGCCGTCGAGACACCATCGGGTGATCTTGTCATCGAGCTGCACCGCCCAGAGCCGGTTCCCTTCGAGCACGAGGCTGGCGACGCTGGGCGCGGCCACGCCCGCGATCTCTTCGCTGACCCCGGTGTGCGGGTTGATCGTGTACACCTTGCCGGGGATCGTCGCGGCCACGAGCAGGGTGTTGCCGGACGGCGTGGCGATGACGTCGTTCATGAAGAAGTTCCCCGGCGAGCCGCCCGCGCCCGGCCCGGTCAGCGGCAGGGTGCGCGGCGTCCCGAGCCGGCCGGCCACGACCGGCACGAAGAACAGCTGCGGGTGGTAGGAGTCGGTGAACCACGCGCCCTGTGGTGTCACCACCACGTCGTTGACGTAGGACGTCTGCGGGTCGCCGAAGGTGAAGTCCGCGACCTTCGCCTTGGTGCGGACGTCGTAGACGTAGGCCTTGCCGCCGATCGCGCCGGCGACGAACAGCAGGCCGTGGCGCCGGTCGAAGTCCACCCCGGCCGCCATCTGGCCGGGCGGCGCTTCGATGAAGCGCTCGGCCGTGCCGCGCCGGATGTCCTCGCGGAAGATCGTGCCGGCGATGAGGTCGCCGGTGTAGTAGGTGCCGCCGCCGGCGGCGGTGATCCCTTCGGCGGACGTGGCGCCGGGCAGCACGATCACCTTCGTCGCCGCGGACGCCGGTGCGGCCACCGCGAGCAGCAGGACGGCGGACGCCAGAGCCAGGATTCTTCGCATCGGGTTCCCTCCCCTTTTCCCAGAGGGATCCTGCCACCGAGCTGGCTGACCCGGTACCTCGTTCTTAGACTCGGCGGCAGTCACCGTCGACTTCAGGAGGCACCATGCCTGACGCGCCCGCTCTGCCGAGCTACGCCTCGGGGACGTCGGAGGTCCCGCTGCTCGGGGACACCATCGGCGGCAACTTCGACCGGACGGTGGCCGCGTTCGGGGACCGGGACGCGCTGGTGGACCGCACCGCCGGCCGGCGGTGGACCTACCGGGAGCTGGCCGCCGAGGTGACCGCGCTGGCCCTGGGGCTGGTCGCGCAGGGCATCGGCAAGGGCGACCGGGTCGGCATCTGGTCGCCGAACCGGGCGGAGTGGACATTCCTCCAGTACGCGACGGCGAAGATCGGCGCCATCCTGGTCAACATCAACCCGGCCTACCGCGCGCACGAGCTGGAGTACGTGCTCAACCAGGCCGGCATCCGGCTGCTGGTCGCGTCGGACAAGTTCAAGACGTCCGACTACCCCGCGATGGCCGACGAGGTGCGCGAGAAGTGCGCGGCACTGGAGCAGGTCGTGATCCTGGGCGGCGAGGGCTGGCAGGCGCTGCTGGAGGCCGGCCGCGGGGGCGACCCGGCGCAGCTGGCGCACCTGCAGGCCGGGTTGTCGGCCGACGACCCGATCAACATCCAGTACACGTCCGGGACCACGGGCTTCCCCAAGGGCGCCACGCTGTCCCACCACAACATCCTCAACAACGGTTACTTCGTCGGGGAGCTGTGCGGCTACACCGAGCAGGACAAGGTGTGCATCCCGGTGCCGTTCTACCACTGCTTCGGCATGGTGATGGGCAACCTGGCCTGCACCAGCCACGGCGCCTGCATGGTCATCCCCGCCCCGGCGTTCGACCCGCGCGCCACCCTCGAAGCGGTCGCGGCCGAGCGGTGCACGTCGCTCTACGGCGTGCCGACGATGTTCATCGCCGAGCTCAACCACCCGGACTTCGGCGAGTTCGACCTGTCGTCGCTGCGCACCGGGATCATGGCCGGGTCGCCGTGCCCGGTCGAGGTGATGAAGCAGGTCATCGACCGGATGGGGATGGCCGAGGTGTCCATCTGCTACGGCATGACCGAGACGTCCCCGGTGTCGACGCAGACCCGGTCCGACGACTCGATCGAGCGGCGCGTGTCGACGGTCGGGCGCGTCGGGCCGCACCTGGAGGTCAAGGTCGTCGACCCCGAAACCGGCCTGACGGTCCCGCGCGGCGAGCCGGGCGAGCTGTGCACGCGCGGGTATTCGGTGATGCTCGGGTACTGGGAACAGCCCGACAAGACGAGCGAGGCGATCGACGCGGCCCGCTGGATGCACACCGGCGACCTGGCGGTGATGGACGCCGACGGCTACGTCAACATCACCGGCCGCATCAAGGACATGGTGATCCGCGGCGGTGAAAACCTGTACCCGCGCGAGATCGAGGAGTTCCTGTACACGCACCCGGACGTCCTCGACGCGCAGGTGATCGGCGTCCCCGACGAGAAGTACGGCGAAGAGCTGATGGCCTGGGTCCGGATGCGCGAGGGTGCTTCCCCGTTGACGGCGGAGAAGGTGCGCGAATTCTGCAGCGGCAAGCTGGCGCACTACAAGATCCCGCGGTACGTCCACGTCGTCGAGGAGTTCCCGATGACGGTGACCGGGAAGGTCCGCAAGGTCGAGATGCGCGAGAAGTCGATCAGCCTGCTGGGCCTGGAGCAGGCCGCGGCGGCCAAGCACGCCTAAACCGCTCGGGACGGCCGGGCGTGTCTCCTTCGCGATTCCGCGAAGGGAGGCAAGTGATGATCATCTCCGGCTGGGAGTGGTGAACCCGTGCGGGGCACCTTCGCGAAGGTGCCCCGCACGCGCCTCGGGGACAGCGCCTAAACCGATCGGGGCGGGCGTGGTCCCTTCGCGGCGGAAGGGGGCGCTTCCGGACGGAAGCGACGGATGCCGCCGGAGGAGGCAGTCATGCTGTCCTGCCTGAAGAAACCGCTCACCGTGGGGACGCTGCTCGCGGCGGCCGCGCTGAGCCTGCCAGGAGTCGCTGCGGCGGCCACCGCCGGGCCGGTCGACCTGGCCACCCTGCCGGGTGACCAGTTCAGCGACGTGGCCGCGATCAACGCCACCGGCACGATGGTCGGTCAGTCGTACCCGCAGGACGTGCGCCTGCGGTACCACCCGGTGAAGTGGGACCGCCAGGGCCGCATCAGCGCCCTGCCGACACTGGGCGGCGAACAGGGCTCGGCGGTCGCCGTCAACGACGCCGGGGTGGCCGTGGGCTGGGCCTTCGACGGGCACGAAGGCGTGCACGCGGTCCGCTGGGCCCCGGACGGCTCGGTCACCCGGCTCGCGGCGCTGCCCGGCGGCGGGCAGACCCACGTCACCGGGATCACCGGGGACGGCGCACTGCTCAGCGGCGAAGCCACGGACGCCGCCGGCAACCAGCACGCGGTCCGCTGGACCGCCACCGGCGCGATCACCGATCTCTCACCGGGCAACCAAGGCAACCCCGGCGCCACGGCGGCCGCCATCAACGACTTCGGCGTGATCGCCGGGGCCGTCACCGAGGCCGGCTGGCCGGCTCCGGTCGTCTGGAAGCGGGACGGACGGCAGGTGCGGCTCGGCTGGCCGGCTTCGCCCGCCTCCGCGACGCCGCGGGCGATCAACCGCGCCGGGGTGGTCGTCGGCAGCGGGTACGTCGACTTCGCCGAGAACCGAGCGGTGGGCTGGTCCGCGAGCGGGACCACTGTGCTGGAGGGCGCGCGGCGTTCGGCGGCGGTGGCGCTCAACGCGTCGGGCACGATCGTCGGCAACGTCGAATCGGTGGCGGCCCGCTGGGACGCCGACGGCACGGAAACGATCCTCGGCACCCTGCCCGGCGGCCAATACAGCTGGGCGACCGGGATCGCCACCGACGGGACGATCATCGGCAGGTCCGATCGGTCCTACGGCTGGCACGCGGTCTACTGGCCGGCGAGCTGACGGACCTTCGCCGGGCGGTGTCCGCACCGCCCGGCGAGCGTCCTCAGCCCACCGCCGCGGCGGCCTCCGCGATCGCCTTCGCGTCCTCCTCGCCGAAGGTCTCTTCGAGCTGCTCCGGCGAGTAGTCGACGTCGATCTGCTCCACCGGCATCCCGCGCGCCGACTCGATCGCGCCCAGCCGCCGCTGCGCCCGGTCGGCCGCGTACTGGACGATCTCCTGCGGGTCGTTGTCGAACGGGAGTTCCTCGAACTGGTCCTGCACCCACTGGATCATGTTGAGCGCGTGCGGCAGCAGCTCGCCCATCCGCTGCTGCACCGCGTCCCACAGTGAGTCGTCCGCGGCGACGTGCCGGCGGCAGGTGAACGTGCCCCAGGCCATGTGGCGGCGCTCGTCGTCGCCGATGCGGCGGACCAGTTCCTGCATGCCCGGCAGGATGTCGTGCTGGGTGCAGATCAGCTGCCACGAGTAGTACCCGGTGAGCGCGAGGCTGCCTTCGATGACGTGGTTGTACGTCACGCTCGCCCGGATCTGGTTGAGCGGGCTGGGATCGTCCTCCAGCGCCCGCAGCGACTGCGGCAGCTCTTCGTAGAACAGCTTGCGGTAGTGCGGGTTTTCGGCGACGAACGGGTGCAGGTCCTCGGTCAGCCCCACGGCGTCCATCCAGCGCCGGAACACCTCCGTGTGCTTGGCTTCCTCGAAGCAGAACTGCGTCAGGTACATCTCGTCGCCGAACCGGCCGGTCGCCGACATCGCCCGCATGAACGGCTGGATGTCTTCGGTGACGGCTTCTTCGCCGGCGATGAACTGCGCGACGAGGTAGGTCGCCGAACGCTGCTGTTCCGGGTTGAGCGTGTCCCAGCCTTCGCGCTCGCGGCCGAAGTCGATGTCGGCCGGGTTCCAGAACTTCTTGTTGCCCTTGACGAACAGGCGCAGCGGGAACGAATCCCAGTTCAGCCCGCCCTTGCGCAGCGAGGAAAAACCGGTCCGGAGCTCCGGGAGGGTGTCGGTCATCGGTTCACTCCGATAGGCGATTCAGTGGACGAATTGGCGGATGGCGGGTTCCACGACCGCGGTGACGGCGTCGGCCGCCTCCGCCGCCGAGTGCGTGGAAAGCACCAGGTGCGACAGGGAAAGGCGCACGACGGTCTCCGCGAGCAGGGCCGCGGCTTCGGCGGAGAGCCCTGGTTCGAATTCGCGGTACTGCCCGGCGGCGAGGTCCGCGGCCGCGGTGAGGATCGGCTCGCCCCGGGTCGTCAGCAAGGGCAGCAGGTCCTCACCGGCTTCGGTGCCGAGCGCCGCCGCGACCAGGCGGTTTTCCCGCGCGTGCTCGATCGTGTAGACGACGGCGTGGTGGATGCCCGCCAGGAGCCCGTCCGCCGTTTCGAACCGCTGCCGGATCCCCTCGAGGAACTCCGACGCGGTGCGCAGCGCCACCGCCTGGGTCAGCGCCGCCTTGTTCCCGAACTCGTTGTAGACCGTCTGCCTGCTCACCCCGGCCTTCGCGGCGACGTCGGCCATCCGCAGGCCCGCGTGACCGCGGTCCGGCAGCAGGTCGGCGGCGGCGTCGAGGAGCGCTTCGCGGAGGGACGCCTTCGTCCGCTGGGTGAAGCTGGTCACACCTTCACCTTGACACAGATCGCGCTGCTGTCAAGGTGCTGTACACCGTTGCTTGCGGTGTAAAACTGTCGGTGGTGGCGGCTACCGTGTTGATCGTGGGCATCACCGTGGGGTTCGACCTCGACATGACACTGATCGACGCGCGGCCGGGCATGGCCGCGGCGATGAACGCGCTCGGCGTCGAATCCGGCCTGCCGCTGGACGGCGACGCGTTCGCGGCCAACCTCGGGCCACCGCTCGACGACATCCTGCGCGGCTTCGAAGCGCCCGAGGAGCGCATCCCCGGGCTCGTCGACCGGTTCCGCGCGATGTACCCCGAGGTGGTCGTGCCGAGCGCGGTCGCGCTGCCGGGCGCGGTCGAGTCCCTCCGCGCGGTGCGGGCCGCCGGCGGGCGCACGCTGGTCGTCACCGGGAAGTACGGGCCCAACGCCCAGCTGCACGTGGACGCGCTCGGGCTCGACGTCGACGAAGTCATCGGCGAGCTGTGGTCGACGCAGAAGGCCGAAGCACTGCTGGCGCACGACGCCCGCGTGTATGTCGGAGATCACGCCGGTGACATCCGGGGTGCGCTCGCCGCCGGGGCGATCCCGGTCGGCGTCACCACCGGGCCGTGCGACCGCACGCTCCTGCTGAGCGAAGGGGCGGAGGTGGTGTTCGAATCGCTGACGGAATTCCCGGAGTGGTTCGAGAAGACGTTCGCGGGGAGCGCGGTGCCCTAGCTTTCCTTCTTGCCGCGCGCCTCGATCACCAGCGCGATCAAGCCCAGTAGCAGGCCAAGGGGCGTGATGACCCCGGCGGCGACCGAAAGCCAGATCGGCAGGTTCTCCAAACCGGCGGCGAACATGATGAAAACCGCCAGTACGGCGAGCATGCCGAGGCCGAAAAGCCCGATGCCGACGCGCATCAGGAACGGTTTGCCGGGAGCGGCCACGCCCGCCTCCTTCGTCGTGCTCTTCATGACGCAAGAGGGTATCCGGCGGTATCGACTTCTCCCCAGGGCCTCTGGCGAGATACCCTTTACCCAGCGCGCCCTGGGTACGCCCCGGGCGCGTTCGTCGTGAGCGGACAGCAGAAGGACTGGTGAGGGAAGTGCCGACCGGCAAGGTCAAGTGGTACGACGCGGAGAAGGGGTTCGGGTTCGTCACGCAGGACGGTGGCGCCGACGTCTACATTCGCAAGGCCGCGCTGCCGCAGGGCGTCGAGGGGCTGAAGGCCGGCCAGCGGCTGGAATTCGGCGTCGCCGACGGCCGCCGCGGGCCGCAGGCGCTCTCCGTCCGGCTGCTCGACCCGCCGCCGTCCGTCGCCGAGGCGCGGCGCCGCCCGGCCGAGGAGCTGCACGGCCTGATCGAGGACATGATCAAGCTGCTCGAGCTCAAGGTGCAGCCGGACCTGCGGCGCAACCGCTACCCGGACCGCAAGCACACCAAGCAGATCGCCGAGATCATGCGCGCGGTCGCCCGCGACATCGATCCCTAAGCCTCCAGCCGCAGACCCCACACGTCGCTGGGCAGCAGGCCCGATTCGCCGGTGTCCGCGTTGAGCACGGCCGTGTACTTCTGCACGTCCACCGCCGAGATGCGGTCGGCGGGCGTCGGCGGCGTGACCGTGTAGGCGTAGCGGTCCAGCGATGTGAACGGGATCGGGTCGCTCTGCTTGAACTCGCCCTGCGGGGTCACGTACTCGTAGACGATCTGCCAGGGCGAGTCCGCGACCTCGCCGGGCACCGAGATCTGCACCGGCTTGCCCGGGCGGACCTTCAGCGTCTGCGTCGAACCCTTCGCGTTGCACGGCTGCGCGAGCTTCTGCGAGTAGTCGCACGTGAGCACGGGCGTGGTGTTGACGGTGTGGCCGTCGGCGTAGAAGGTGACCTCGGCCGGGCCGGGTGCCGAGCAGCCGGCCACCGCGAACCCACCGGCCGCAAACAGGGCCACCACCCGGGAACGTCGCATGGCCGGAGCCTACCGGCGGGCCCGCGGGTCGCTGGGCAGGCCCTGGGCCGGGAAGCTGCCGGTCGGCTCGGGGCGCAGCGGCCGGTCGCCGCCGAGGCCGGGCACGAGCGAGCCACCGCGGCGCACGAGGAACGTCTGCGCGCACCCGACGGCCAGCACGACCGTGATCACCAGGAAGCCGATCCAGTACGTCGGCGGCAGCAGCAGGCCGACCGCGCCGCCGACGCACCAGGCCAGCTGCAGCACGGTTTCCGAGCGGCCGAACGCCGAAGCGCGCGACTCCTCGGGCAGGTCTTCCTGGATGACGGCGTCGAGGCTGATCTTGGCCAGCGCGCTGGCCGTCGCGCCGACCAGGCCGACGATCGCGGCCGTGGCCAGGCCGGGCAGGATCGTCGCGACCAGCGCGGCCAGCACGCAGCCCGCGACGCACCCGACGATCACCTGGTCGGGGCTGCCGAAGTGCAGGCGCGAGCCCAGCGCGTTGCCGAGGAACCCGCCGGCCCCCGCCGCCGCGCCGATCACACCGAGCAGCAGCAGCTGCATGAACGGCGTCTGCCCGCTGCCCTCGGTCTGCGCCTTGACCGCGAACGCGGCGAACATCATGAGGAAGCCGGTGAGCACGCGCACCGAGCCGTTGCCCCAGAGCGCGACGACGATGTGGCGCCCCATCGGCTGACGGCGTTTCTTCTCCTTCGGATGCGCCGAAAGGGAAGTCGGCACTTCACCCTCGGTGGCCTCCACCCAGGCCGGGATGCGCATCGACTGCACGGCCGCGGCGACGCAGATCAACGCCGTGAACCACAGCGCACCCGCCGAGCCGGAGATCGCGTTGATACCGCTGGCCACCGCGCCGAACACACCCGCGGCGACCAGGCCGAACGTGGTCAGCCGGGCGTTCGTCTTGGACAGCGTGATCTCCGACGGCAGCACCCGCGGTGTCACCGCCGCCTTGAGCACGGTGAACGACTTCGACAGCACCATCATCCCGAGCGCGGCCGGGTAGAGCAGCCAGTCGTCGAAGTGCAGCGCCATCACCACGGCCATCAGCCCCTGGCCGACGGAAGACGCGCACATGGCCAGCCGCCGTCCGCGCTGCACCTTGTCGAGCGCGGGCCCGATCACCGGCGCGACCAGCGCGAACGGCGCGATCGTGATGAGCAGGTAGAGCGCCACCTTGCCCTTGCTCTCGCCGCTGGTGGCGGCGAAGAAGAGGGTGTTGGCCAGCGCGATCGCCATCGCCGCGTCGCTGGCGTAGTTCAGCATCACGGCGTAGGTCAGCGAGGTGAGGCCGGACTTCTCGGCGCCGTCGGCCTTCGTCGCGCGCTGGAAGGCGTCGACGGCCTGGCCGGTCAGCTGGCGGCTGCGCATCGCCGCCACCCGCGTGACGGTGATCTTCTTCGGCAGCTTCGGCGTGCCGCCCGGCGTGCGCGGCTCTTCCCGCGGCGGCTGGGGCGCCGGCTCCGGCGGCCGCGGTTCGCCCGCGTAGCCGCCGGTGTCGTAGTGCTCGTACTCGCCGCTGCCCGGGTAGCGTTCGCCCTGGTAGAAGCCGCCGGCGGGCGGCTCGCGGCGCACCGGCTCGGTGCGGTGCGGGTCATACGGCCGGGCTCCGCGCGGGGGCGGCGGCGGCCGGTGGTTCGCCGGTGCGGCCGCGGTGGGGGCTTCGTCGGCGTTCGGCACGCGGCCGTCGTGGAACCCCGGACGCGGGGACGCGGGCCGCTGGACACGGGTGGGTGGCGGCGGGCTGCCGTGCTCGGCGCGCGGCGCGGCGGCGTCCCGCCAGGACCGGGCCTGCGCGGCGCCCGGTTCCGGCGTCCAGCGCCGCTTGGACTTCCGGCCGTGCGGCTGACCCGACGGGGTGCCGTCGGAGCCGGAGCGGGAGCCGAAGAGTGCCACGTGTCAATCCTGCCTTACCGGGGGCCGGTTCCGCCTGCTCATCCGTGCTTTCACGCCCGAGCCGGGACGAACCTCACCCGGAACGTGACCGGCCACTGCTTCCCGGTGAGCAGGAAATCACCGGTGCCGGGGACGGCGGCGATACCGTTGAGCACGTCTTCGGCGCCCGTCGCGTTCACTTCCGCGCGCAGCTGACCTGCATCGATCGTCCCGGTCACGCGTCCGGTCGCGGCCTCGATCCGCAGGACCGTGTCGGTGTGCCAAACGTTTGCGTAGACGTCGCCGCCGACGCATTCGAGCTCGTTGAGCTGGTCGCGGCCGACGTCGACGCCACCGGTGACGGCGAAGGTCTTCGGGTCCCGGAAGGTCAGCCGCGAGGAGCCGTTGCTCATCACCAGCCGTCCGCCCTCCTGGTGGCACAGGCCCCAGCCTTCGCCCTGGAACGGCACGCGCCGCAGCTCGGCGAGGGTGGTCGCGTCGCGTTCGATGGCGAACCCGTCCTGCCAGGTGAGCTGCCACAGCGTCGGCCCGAGGACGGTGACGCCCTCGCCGAACAGCGGCGACGGCAGCGTGGCCGTGGTCCGGGGCCCGCCGCCCGCCGGCCCCGCGGTGAGCGTCGACCGCCCGGCGAGCCCGGTGCTCTCGTACAGGGTGTCCCCGGCGAACTCGAGGCCTTCGGTGAAAGCGGTGGGGTCGTGGGGGAGGGTCGTGAGCACCTGGACGGTGAGGCGTTCCGGGCCCGGCTCCTGCGCGGGGGCACCGGCGCAGCCGCCGAGGGCGGCGGCCAACAGCAGCGAGGTGACGATCGGCGTGCGCACGTTGAACAGCCTGGCACGGGCGCCGCGGATGCGTGCGGCACAATTGGCCGCATGACTCTGCTGCTGACCCTGGACGACGGTTCCGTGCAGCGCAAACTCGCCGAAGCGGTGGAGTTCGCGCGAGCTGCGGTGCTGGAGGACGCACCCGAGGAGCAGCTCGGCGCCCATGTGGGCGTCACCCGCGAGGACGCGGTCACGGCGAGTCACCTGTTCGAGGCCCAGGTCCCGGGCTACGGGGGCTGGCGCTGGTCGGTCACGGTCGCGGCCGCGGGCGAGGACGAGCCGGTGACGGTCAGCGAGGTGGTGCTGGTGCCGGGCCCCTCGGCGTTGGTGGCCCCGGCCTGGGTGCCCTGGGAGCGCCGGGTGCGCGCGGGCGACCTCGGAGTGGGCGACATCTTCCCGGCGGCGGAGAACGACCCCCGCCTGGTGCCGGCGTACCTCCAGTCGGACGACCCGGCGGTGGAGGAGGTCAGCCGCGAGGCGGGCTTGGGCCGGGTGCACGCGCTGTCCCGCTTCGGCCGCACGGAGGCGGCGGCGAGGTGGCACGCGGGCGAGTTCGGGCCGCGGTCGGACATGGCCCGCAGCGCACCGGACGTGTGCGGGACATGCGGGTTCTTCGTACCGCTGGCGGGCTCGTTGCGCGGCGTGTTCGGGGTGTGCGGCAACGACATCGCCCCGGCGGACGGCCACGTGGTGGACGTGGAGTACGGGTGCGGAGCGCACTCGGAGGTAGAGGTCGAGGTGACCTCATCGGTCCCGGTGGCCGAGCTGGTGTACGACGATTCTTTGCTGGACTTCACGCCGGCACCGGCACCGGCGATCGTGGAGACGGCGGCGGCCGAGCCGGAGACGGGGATCGCGGAGTCGGACCTGTCGCCGGCGGAGGTCGAGCCGGAGACAGCACAGGCGGAGTCACCTGAGGCGGCTTCGGACGCGCCTGTTGCGGAGACAGCGGCTTCGGAGACGGCGGTCGAGGCGGCTGAGCCCGTGACGGCTGGTGAGGTCGCCGTGCCGGGTGAAGCAGCGGAAGTGTCTGAGCCGGCCGAGCCCGTGGTGGCCGAGCCGGTGGTGACCGATGCAGTCGCCGAGCCGGCGGAGGTGGCTGGTGAGGTCGCCGAGCCGGGTGAAGCAGCGGAAGCGCCCGAGCCGGCCGAGCCGGTGGTGGCGCCGGTGGTGACCGATGCGGTCGCCGAGCCGGTGGTGGCTGAAGTGCCCGAGCCCACGGAAGCCGAGCCGACCCAGGCTGAGGTCACCGATGCGATCGAGCTTCGGGCCGAGGCGCACGAAGCGGTCGCCGAGGCTGAGGCGGACGAGATTCCGGTGGCTGCCGAGTCGGATGCGGCGGAGGTGGATCCCGTCCCCGCCGAGGCGGCTGACCTCGCTGCCGAGCCGGTCTCGGCTGGTGGGGAGGCATCGTCCCCGGGCGAGGTGACCGAGGTCGCTGAAGCCGAGGCGCAGGAAGCAGCGCAGCCGGTCGAGGTGACCGAGTCGGCTGAGACCGGGCCGCAGGAGGTCGCGGCACCGGCTCCGGCGGAGGTGGTCGAGACTGCCGATGGGACTGTCGAACCGCAGGCAGCCGTGGTGCCGGAACCCGCCGGCTCCGAGCCGACCCAGGCTGAGGTGACCGATGCTGTTGACGAGGCGGCTCCGGGCGATGCGGGTGGTGAACCTCAGGACAGCGAAGTTCCGCCAGCCGTCCTCACCGACAACGTCGTTACCGAGGGCTCGCCGGCCGATGAAGCGCAAGCCCAGGTCGACAACGCTCCCGAACGGTGACCGGCGACACCCCTGAGCCGGGCGATCCCTTCGGGACCGCGCGGCTGCGCGAGGCCACCCTGCGCTCCTGGCGGGACTCGCCCACCCGGCTCACCGAGGACACCAACGTCGAACGGGACCTCCGGGTCGGCGCCTACCGGGATCGGCTCTTCGTCGAGCTCGCGCAGAACGCCGCCGACGCCGCCATGGCCGGGGGGACGCCCGGGCGGGTTCGGGTGTCCCTTGTGGACTCCGAACTGCGGTTCGCCAACACCGGCGCCCCGCTCGACGCCCGGGGTGTTGCCTCGCTCGCCTCGCTGCGGGCCTCCGGCAAGACCGGCGAGACCGTCGGGCGCTTCGGGGTCGGGTTCGCCGCCGTGCGGACCGTCTCCGACGAACCCCGCGTCGTCTCCACCACCGGTGGGGTCGCCTTCTCCGCCGAACGCACCCGGCAAGCCGCCGGCATCGACGGGGACGTTCCCGTCCTGCGGCTCCCGTGGCCCGTTCCCGCCGACGTGCCGCCCGGCTTCGACACCGAAGTCCGGCTGCCGCTGCGGGACGGCGTCGACGGGCAGGCCCTTCTCGGCGAACTCGCCCGGGACGTCGCCGATCTGCTGCTGGCCCTGCCCTGGCTGGCGGAATTCGACGTCGACGGTCGCGTTTGGACGCGCCAAGCCGATGGTGACCTCGTCGAAATCCGTGGTCCAGAAAAAGAAACGCGCTGGCTGACTCATCGCGGCGACGTCGTGTGGGCCGTCCCGGTCGGCGCCGATGGGGCGCCCCGGCCGCTCGACGAGGACGTTCTGCACGCCCCGACACCCACCGACGACGGGCTGTCGCTGCCCGCCCGGCTGCTCGCCTCGGTTCCGGTCGAACCGTCGCGACGTCGCGCGCTGCCCGGACCCGAACTGGCGCAAGCGCTCGAGGCGGCCGCGAAGGAATACACCGGGCTCGTCCGGCTGCTGCCGCCCGCGCAACGGTTCGCGCTCGTCCCGGTGCCGGGTTTTCCCAAGTCCACTGTGGACAACAAGCTGCGTGACGAAGTACTGGCCGTCCTCGCGGTGGAACCGTGGCTGTCCACTCAGGACGGCAAGGAAGTATCCGGTCGTCAGGCACGGGTGCTCGACGTCGATGTGCCCGGTCTGCCCGCGCTGCTCGCCGATCTCGTGCCCGGTCTGGTCGAAGGGCCCGCGCAAGTCCTCAAAGCCGTTTCGGGGCAAGTGATCGGCATCGAAGAGGTGCTGGACACGCTCACCGGCGTCACGCGCGATCCGAGTTGGTGGCGGGAACTCTACGCGGCCCTGGCGATCGCCGTCGAGTCGCACGCGCTCGCCGCCGAACGGCTGGACGGCCTGCCCGTCCCCCTGTCGGACGGCCGGACGCTGCCGGGTGCCCGCGGCTGCCTGCTCGTCGAAGGCTCGGCCGAACTGCTCGATCTGCTGTCCGATGTGGACATCCCGGGACTGCGGCTGGTGCACCCGGCCGCGTCGCACCCGCTCCTGGAACGCCTGGGTGCCAAGCACGCCGACGCCCGCGAGCTGCTCAACGCCGATCAGCTGCGTGAGGCCGTCGAGCGCAGTACCGAAGACGTCCAGTCCGGTTTGGACGGTACGACGCTCGCCGGTGCGGTGCTGCGGTTGATCGCCGACTGCGGCGACGACGCCCCGCGCTGGGTCGGTGCGCTCGCGTTGCCCGGCACCGACACCTGGCGCCGGGCCGACGAACTCGTCCTGCCGACGTCGCCGCTGCTCGACATCTTCGACGAAGAGGTCTTCGAGGAAGACGGCGCGATGGACGTCCTCGACGAGGACTTCGCCGGGGACTGGCCGCAGAGCACGCTCGAAGCCGCCGGTGTGCTCGACTCCTTCGCGGTGGTCGTCGACGACGAGCCGCACGAGCCCGACCACGACCTGCCCGACGAGGAAGCCTGGTGGGATTCGCTGCCGGCGCCGCCGTCGACGCTCGTCGCGATCCGGGACCTCGATCTCGTCGCCGACGACGCCTGGCCCGCCGCCCTGCGCCTGCTCGCCGCGCGACCCGGAACCTGGCACGCCCTGCGCGCGCCGCACGGGCACGCCGCTTGGTGGATCGCGCAGTACGCCGTGCTCGAAGGGGCCGCGCCGAACGAGTGGCGGCTGCCGGACGCCGATCTGGCCGGACTCTTCGACGAGGTTCCCGATGTCGGCCTGAGCGAAGACCTGCTCGGGATCGCCGGTGTGCGCGCGGACCTCACATTGTCCAGTGTGGACGAAGCAAGAGACCTCCTCGACCGGCTCGCCGACCCGGAACGCGTGGTCTCGCCCGGGCTGACCACGCGCGCCTACGACGCCGTCGTCGAGTCCGGAATGGAGCCGGGCGCGCCGCGGGCCGTGCGAGCCGCGGACGGGTCCGTTGTGGACGACGCCTTGGTCCTGGACGTGCCGTGGGTCGCCGGGGCGCTCGAGCCCGGCCAGTACGTGGTCGCCCCCGAGGACCCGGAGCGGCTCGCGGACCTGCTCGACCTGCCGCTCGCGAGCGGCGCGCCCGCCGAGGTGACCAGCGAAGGCGAGTACGCGCCCTGGGCCGAGCTCCCCGCGCTGAAGCTCGTCGCGGACCAGCTCGGCATCCGGCTCCCGGACGGCGGTGTCCTGGTGCACGACCCGCTCAGCGTGCGCATCGAGGGCGCCGAACACGACGTCCAGTGGTGGTCAGATGACCGGCTGCACGCGGCCGACACGTCGGAGGGCCTGGCGCGCGCGTTCGCCTGGGCGGCCGGGCGCTGGCCCGACCGGCACCTGATCACGGCTCTCCTCGACGACCCCTCGCCCAGGACACTGCTCGCGTAAGCGCAAGCGTCAGCGCCTCAGAGCCGCTGGGCCGACTTCGAGCCCCGGCGGGCGGCGGCGCGCTGCCAGGCGATGATCGCCAGGCCGACGAAGCCGAGCGCGAAGCCGGCCAGCGCCGTCTGCACCCACAGCCCCGAAGTCGTGAAGAAGAGCACCACCAGCGCGACAGCCCAGATCGAGGTGCCTACGATCACCACCGGCGTCAGGTCGGTGAGCCTCTTGGGCAGCTCCGGCGTGTGCCGCAACGAGCCCGTAACCTCCGGTGGATTGATCGGTTCACTCACGTGGTGAAGGGTACTCCGCAGCAGCGAGAGAATGGGCAGGGCGAATGGCGGAGCAGGAGACGACCCGCACCGGGACGTCCACACTGGACCGGTTCTTCAAGATCACCGAGCGGGGGTCGACCGTGCCGCGCGAGCTGCGCGGCGGCCTGGTCACCTTCGTCACGATGGCCTACATCGTGGTGCTGAACCCGCTGATCATCGGCAGCTTCTCGGCCGACGACGCGGGCGCGCACAAGGACGTCCTGGGCGGCATCCTCCCGGTGCCGCAGGTCGCCGCGGTGACCGCGCTGGTCGCCGGCGTGATGACCATCCTCATGGGCCTGGTCGCGAACTACCCGTTCGCCATCGCGACCGGCCTGGGCATCAACAGCTTGGTCGCGGTCACCATCGCCCCGCAGATGACCTGGCCCGAGGCGATGGGCCTGGTGGTCATCGAGGGCGTGATCATCGTGCTGCTCGTGCTCACCGGGTTCCGCACCGCGGTGTTCCGGGCCGTGCCGGCCGCGCTGAAGTCGGCGATCGCCGTCGGCATCGGCGTGTTCATCTGCCTGATCGGCCTGGTCGACGCCGGGTTCGTGCGACGGCTGCCGGACGCCGCGCACACCACCGTCCCGGTGGGCTTGGGCATCAACGGCTCGATCGCCTCGTGGCCGACCGCGGTGTTCGTCGTCGGCCTGCTGGTCACCGGCATCCTGGTGGTCCGGAAGGTCAAGGGCGCGATCCTGATCGGCGTGCTGACCTCGACCGTGCTCGCCATCGTCGTCGAGGCGATCGTCAAGGCCGGGCCGTCGCAGGGCACCAACCCGAAGGGCTGGAACCTCGGCTACCCGGCGCTGCCGGACCAGGTGCTCGGCCTGCCGAACCTCTCGCTGGTCGGCGACGTCTCCTTCGGCGCCTGGACGCGGCTGCCGATCATCACCGTCTGCCTGCTGGTGTTCACCCTGGTGCTCGCCGACTTCTTCGACGCCATGGGCACCATGACCGGCCTCGCGAAGGAGGCCGACCTGCTGCCGGCGGACGGCCAGCTGCCCAACGTCGGCAAGGCGCTGTTCGTCGAGGGCCTCGCGGGCGCGGCCGGCGGCTTCGGCTCGGCCAGCTCGAACACGGTGTTCGTCGAGTCGGCGTCCGGCATCGCCGAAGGCGCGCGGACGGGACTGGCGAACGTCGTCACCGGCGTGCTCTTCATCGCCGCGATGTTCCTGACGCCGCTGTACCAGGTGGTGCCGGTCGAGGCGGCCGCGCCGGCGCTGGTCGTGGTCGGCGCGATGCTGATGTCGCAGGTCCGCGACATCGACTTCACCGACTACTCGATCGCGCTGCCCGCGTTCCTGACCATCGTCGTCATGCCGTTCACCTACTCGATCGCGAACGGCATCGGCGCCGGCTTCGTCAGCTACGTCGTGATCCGCGCCGCGACCGGCAAGGCCCGCCAGGTGCACCCGCTGATGTGGGTGATCGCCCTGGCCTTCGTGGCGTACTTCGCCGTCGGCCCGCTCCAGGCGGCGTTCCGGTGATCAGCCGGCGCCGGTGACCCGGAGGGCGTCGGCGAGGACCTTGACGTTGTCCGTGAACTGCGCCACCGGGGCGTCGTAGCGGATGGTGACCAGGGCCTCGCCGACGCCGATGCCGATCTCGCGGACCTGCCGGGCGACACCGTCGCCCTCGTACCTGAACTCCCACTTGGCGGCGTCGTAGCCGCCGACGGGGTCGTGCGGGCCGACGGTGCCGGGCGAGTGGCCCGGGAGGGTGGCGGACTTCTTGTCGAGCGCCACCAGACCGCTCATCGGATCCTCCTGCTCGAGCGGCACCCGGTCGACCTCCAGCACCACGTCGCCGCGGCGGTAGGTCGCGCGGTCCTTGTCGTGGGTGGCGGCCCAGTCGACCGGAACCGGGATCTGGAGCGACCAGCCGCGGCCGCCCGCCGTGTCCGGGAACTGGTAAGCCACGAATTCGCCCTTGAGGGGCAGCGCGGTGG